>NZ_JBMPPJ010000024.1:0-81993 GCF_049339865.1 Undibacterium sp. TC9W
CGCCAGCTCTTTGGCCAGCGCCTGCAGTTTGCTTCTTTCCATTGCGTTTGTCGTCATTTTGGCAATTCCTCATTATAGGAGCTTCATCTGCCAGAATTACTTACACACTTTTATTTACAGGCTCGCAATGACGGATTCTGCATTAATCCTTGCGCCGGTGATGTTGGTATGGGTGCGTTGATCGCTAAATAAGGTATCGACTTTTTCCTTGCCTAGGACGTCGTATGTTTTGCCAGTAATGGCTGTAACATCAATCAAGGCTACCTGGGTTTCATTGGCGACTATGCTCGCCAGCTTGCGGTGCTCGGCAAAATCATTAGCCCAGTCCTTGTGTGGGACGGGTGTTGCGATGATGATGAAAATACCCTTCGCCCTGGCATCTTGTATGTATTTTTTTAAATACCAGCCGTAGCTGTGCACGATTTCAACGCTGCCATCTGGTCTGTTGATGATTTCGGTATCTTCTCCAGTGCTGCGCAATGTGCCTCTGAATTTGCCTCTTGCATCAACCGGACCAACATCATTATGCCCAAACTGTACCAGCAAGAAATCACCAGCTTTCATTTCGCTCAATACCTTGTCCCATCGACCCTCCTGAATATAGGTGCGACTACTACGCCCGCCTATGGCACGATTGATGACATTGATTTTTTTTGAGTCGAAATAGGGTGCTATTTCATCTGCCCAGCCACGCATGGGTGCGTCACTACGAGCTGTGGAGTCGCCAACGATAAAGAAGGAGGGCAATTTAGGGTCAGCCGCCTGATTGATGATCTGTTTGCTTTCTTCCACAACTGGTCTGTCATCTTCTTTCACAGTCTGTGCTGAGGCTACACTAACTACCGCCAGAAGGATTAAAGCCTGCAAGGCCTTATTCCACGAAATAGGGATTGCGCTATGTATAATCATGAAAAGTCCTGTAAACGGTGTCATGGCAGTCATTGAATCAACTGATTATAAGGCGCGCCTCAACGACAACTCAACTGCCATCTGGCTTTTTTATACTGACGATAGCCGGGCTGGCCGGCATGAAAAAGAACTCTGGCGCGTCCGGCTTTGCAGGATCAAAACTTTCCGACTGAGCCAGGATGAATTTTTTCAGAGGTAATTTGCTTTGCCGCACACCTTCCACGATGCACCTGGCCAGCTCATAAGCGCCGTAGGCATTGTGATGGGTACCGTCCCCCGGTTTAAATGCCAGCAAAGACTTTTCTGGCCCCAGTGCTTCATAAAAGACCTTGCTCATGGCATGCAGATCAATCAGAGGCAGGTTTTCTTCTTTGGCGACTTCACGTACCGCATCCGGATAGCCCTTGTGAGAATTGGTGATCGTCATACCTTCAAATGTGCGGCGTTGTACCTGGGTGACCAATACCACCTGCGCATGTTTTTCAGCCAGTGCTGCGGTATAGGTCTTCAGGTTATTTTTGTAAGTGGCGACATCGACCGCCTTCATGTCATTGTGCCCAAATTGGATCAACACATAGTCGTCAGGCTTGACCAGGCTAAGTACTTTGTCCAGCCTGCGTGCCGTTTTAGAAGATGCCAGGGATTCGCCTGACTGCGCATAATTCGCGACACTGATATCCGCTGAAAAAAAGCGTGGCAGCATTTGCCCCCAACTGGCGTAAGGCTCGCCTGGTTGATCGGTGACAGTAGAGTCACCCAGCAAATAAAGGGTGGGCACATTTTCTACTCGTTCTATGCTGATGGCATCTACACTGGAGAGTGGGCCATTGAATTCTAGCGTCAGTTTGTCGTCCCAGGTAAATTGTTCTTCTCCTGTTTCACGGGGCTTCAATTTGACTTCGCCACCGCCAGCAATACCAGGACGGCGTACGTTGACGATGAAGTTTTTTTCTATGCGTTCACCTTTCCTGGTGTTGATTTTTTCCAGCATCAGACGGCGGGTTTCTGCCTTGACGGTCGTCTCAGATTCGCCGTCATCATCACCCAACATGAGTTTGACGCGATAATTTCCCTCGGGTACAGCAACGGAGAACAAGAATGGTTTGGCACTGCTGATGCCATTGCTGGTGGCAATGATTTGGGCACCATTCTCAAAACCGTATCCAGTCTCTGTTGAATAGATAGCATCTGTTTTCACCGCTTTGGACTGCGCTGCAGGCTTTGTGCTGAAATCAAATGAATATGTTTGGGCGTAGAGCGTATTACTAAAGGCGATGCTGCCAATAAAAATCAATAGCTTGAAAGTAGGTATTTTTTTCATCGAAATCAACTCAGGAAATGCTTGCAGTAATAAAAAGCCCTGGAAATTATTGAAGCATTTTAGGGTAGCTATGCGGCAAAGGCCGTCTTTCGGAAAAACAATCAGAGTGGTGATTGGCATTCGATGAAAAACGGCCTGTCTATAGTATTCGAAAGGCCGTTGATTGCCGGATTGCGGTAAGGCCTCATCAGGATTGGCCAGGCGGAGGAGGTCGGCGTATTTCCTGGCGATTATTGCCCGGGCCGCCAGATGTATTGCCGCCAAAGCGATAAGATAGCCCGATATATATCAGGCGACCGTCATAGCGCCGGATATTGTGCTCTTTGAGCGCATCTGTATCGACGATGGTCTCAATTTTGTTTGAGTTAAAGACATCCGTGACGTTGAGAACCAGGTTTAAGCTAGGCGTAATGGTGTGGCGCAGGCTGAAATTAGCAGTGGAATTGGGTTGACGATAACCTTCGCCCGAGAGCGTTTTCCCCTGGGAATTAAGGCTGATTTGCAGCTGATCTTGCTCGCTGAGTTGATAATTAAAGCGTCCGCGCAAACTTAATGAAGATGCTGAGCGCTGAATTTCCTGACCGGCGGTATTCAGGATTTTTTGTTCGATGAATAACAGGTTGCCGCTGGTATTGATGGAAAGCTTGGGCGTTAGCTTGCCGCTGAGCGTGAATTCAACACCGCTGGAGTGATTGCCTCCACCGTTTTCCAGTGTGGTCAGCACGACAGTGTCGTTGATCGGGATTTTTCGAGACAAAATACTGTCGCTTTCTGTGCGATAGTAGCCACGGATATTCATATCCAGCCCGATGACTCTGGTTTCATACGCCAATTCAAAGGAATCTGTTTGCGCCGGCTTCAATTTTGGGTTGCCGCTGGAGTAATTCAGCTCGTCACGATAGACAACAAAAGGATTGAGCTCATTGGCATTGGCGCGACGTATGCGATGTGCATAACTGAAACGCAGGGTGGTGTCGTCACTGGCCTTATAACTGGCAAAGAAGCTGGGAATATAGTTAATGTAGTGATTGGTCGCCTCTATGCGTGCAGTCAGCTGTTGGATATCGATATGCGTATACTCCGTCCTCAGGCCTGCCAGTACACCCCATTTTTCATTCAGGCGCAATTGATACGAACCGTACAGGGCAATATTGGCTTCATCCAGATTATAGCTATTGGTTCGTGACGGATTGAGGATGGCGGTGTTACTGATGGGATCAATATTAAAATAGCTGGTATCAAATTCACTTTTGTTATTGGCTATCTTGTAGCCCATTTTCAAAAGACCCTTTTCATCGGGGCGTTCATAGTCACCGGTAAAATCGACGATCTTGATATTGTTGGCATTATTTTGCTTGCTGTGTACATCGGTAAAAATAATCGGACTGCTCGCATTCACGTTAGAGTATACGTTGGAATACGCATTGGAACTGGCATTGTCCGAACCTGATACACGCAAGTCCAGCCGCATTATTTCACCGTTGATATCTCCCTTGTGGTCATAGCGTCCACCCCAACTGTAGTTGGTGCTTTCGCCACCGCGCTGGGTAGAACGCACATAGTCATTATTGATTTGGCCGGAGTTCAGGTAATGGTCTGTCGATTTTTGGTCATTGTCGCGTCTGGCATAGGAGAAGTTGGCCCCGAGTGTGTCCTTCGTACCGATGTTGTACGTAATCGCAGCATTGACACCGGAAGAATTATTCAAGCCAGCAGAAGCAGATTCCTGAGTACTGTGCTGACCGAGATCAAGACGGTCGCGGACAGCCTCGCCCACTGAATTTCTGCCATCATGGCGGAAGTTGACACCACCCTGTATGCCAAACAGGCCCTCATGATAACTGCCAGATATAGCGCTGTTATAGCGCCCCGCTGATCCGGCATTGGCATTGACGACACCGAAACCCCCGGGTTGGCGATTACGTCGCATGACCAGATTGAGAATGGGCCCACCACCGCCTTCGTTGCCAAACTGCGCGCCAGGATTATTGATCACTTCTATAGACTCTATGTCGTGCGAGGGCATGGCATTCAGCGATGCGCCACGGTTGTCGCCCTGCATCATGGCGGATGGTTTTCCATCGATCAGGATTTGAACTTTAGTGCTGCCGCGCAGGCTGACTGTGCCATCTGCATCTACGGATACAGAAGGGATATTGTTGAGGGCATCAGCAGCTGTACCATTGGTACTGGCGACATCTGATTTGACATCATATACCTGCCGATCAATGCGATTGCTGGGGCGCTCTGCTTGTACGGTCACCGACTGTGGCTCACCACTGCTGCTGACTGGTGCATCAGATACCGCAGGCTTGCTATCTGTTTTGCTTACAGGCCCAGTCTTACTATTTGTTTCTTCTGGATTGGTTTCTGCAGGCTTGACTGGTGCTGCGGCTTTGGCCGATGTGGCAGGTACAACTGGCTTTTCCTGGGTTTGGGCGTAAGCAATTGGATTCATGCAAAAAGCTTCTGTGATCAGCGCACTCACTACCAGCTTATGCGTTGTCTTGCGGCTATGGTGGGCAAATTGCGTTACTATCGCTGGGCAAATTTTTTTACGGCATGTAGTCATGATTTGGGTTTAGTTGAATGCCATTAGATGAAATTGCCAACACTATGACGTAAAAATGTCTGCCTTGTTCAACTTGCTTTGTATCAGTTTGTTGTCAGTAGATACGGGTGCTTCATTTGTTCAATCCGGGTCTGCAACAGTCATTTTTTTCAGGTCCGTCACTGAGGGAATATGCTCACCGATCAGTGCCAGATTTTGTATCGCAGCCAAGCCCCATTGGGCAGTGTCATTGGTGCTTATCCATGGCACTTCATCGACGGGATTGAGGCTATTGACACCCTGAACGCGTGTGGTTTTCAGCAATGGGCCGGGCACGCCACGGTTAACAAAAAACTCGCGCCAGGCGCGCTGTGCCAATGCGGGATTTTTGTTTTTCCAGGCGACGTAGGCGGTGAGTCTGGAATGGCCGTTACGCAAGGAATTGCCAGCACCGTGCGGCATGCCCAGTGCATTGATCTGCTCCTGTTTGCCTGCATTAAAGAGCTCGCAATACTGCAGCCATGCTCGTACAAACCCGGGTTCGTCAGTCAGGGTCACCAGTTCGGCAAAAATTTCTACCGCACCAAAGACGGCGTTCAAATGGCTGGCCGATGCGCGTTTACCAAAAACATTGATCAGGTGGCTGGTATTGACATCATAGGCAAAGCTGTTACCGTTGAAAAAGCCGTGGGGCATGCCGGCAATGTCACGCATGCCGGTCAATATCTTGTTGCGGTATCTGATGTCACCGCTGCGTTCCCATTCGGTCAGCCAGTTGCCAGCGAGTGAACCCCAGTCTGTGCCGAAACCGGCATGTGCCTTGATATTGCTGATGTCTTCCCTGGGTTTTAGTTTGCGCGCGGGGTCTGTGCTCTCCAGTTTTTTGTCGGCGTCTATTAATGAATGCATGATGTCGCCTATGCGTTCATCTGCTGTCAGGTAATAATAAAAGCGCCGATAGACGGCGGCGCTGATGCGTAATTGCTTTGCGCTGCAGCCCCAGTGCTGGACATTATGGCGGGAACCCAGACCGGCAAACTGACCCAGGTGATGGGTATCGACTTCGCTGGTGTGCCTGACCATGGCTTCGGCAAAACGGAAGATGTCTGCCCGTCCGGTGCGCAGAAAGGAATACCAGAGCCAAAGGTCGGGGGATAGTTCAGAATTATCCCAGGCAAAGCCACCGACGTCATAACGCCACTCATGCCGGTCCAGATCATAGCTGTGGCGGATATCACCAAAATCCCAGAAGCCATACCAGTGACGTTGTTCTACCTGTTCCTTATAGAAATTAAAGCGGAAATCGAGCTGGTCTTCAATCGCGGCTTTTACCGGATGCGAGCGATCAGGCAAACTCCACAATCCGCCAAACACGCCGGTCGCCAGGAAATGGCTGGGCTTTGCCACCAGTTGCGGTGGTGTTTGTACCGCTTCGGCAAATTGCACCAGCTTTTCTCTTGAAGGCGTGGCCGCACATACCCATAGGGTTATTTCGCTACTGCGTGCCACACCCATGGGGCTGCCAAAGCCTTTTTCATAATCTTCATAAGTGATTTCCAGGCCTTCGCGTTCCTGATCATGGGTTTCCATACCCATTCCATCATGATAAAACCGCAGGTCCATAGCCGGGGCATCTGGGGACCACATCCAGACGGTGACCTGGGCGGTGTCGGTATGCGCCTGACGGATATCAAGTTGAGTAGGGTGACGCTGCCAGAAATCGCGCAAGCCAAAAGCGACGCCGCCACTGATACCACCTATATAGCCAGTGCCGGGTGATCTGTGTCCCCAGGCGGCTTCTACCCAGCCGTAACCGGATTTAGTACGTTTGCGTATCTTGAAGCCGTCTGCTGATTGTTGTGACAGGGTGTAATCACCCCATGCCGGTACCAGATGGATCAGGCGCTGTATCACATCAGGGAACTGTGTCAGTGGAGGGCAGGCAAGCCCTGCAAGTTGGGCATTGCGTACTGCGGGGCCAGGGTCACGGCGCAGGCCAGTCATATTACGCACACCTTCTGCCCATAAGCCAGCATTTTCACCTGCAAAGCGCACATGCCTGTCATACAGCGCATCACGCATGGGGACGTCGAAGCGCAAGCCTATGCCGCGCAAGAAATCGCGTTGCTCATCGCCATCATAAACAAAACTGTGCATGACACGTATAGTGTCCGCGCCTGCATAGAAATAAAGCCTGAGCACGAAAGGTAGCCAGGCCCGTTTGGCATCCTTGTGCATGCCTTCCACCTTCAGCACCGCACGTACCGGGCCATTTTGTTCAAGACTGACCTGACTGATATTGCTGATGTAATTGTGCTGGCGGGTGGTGCCGCTTTCTCCATCTGGCTGATCATCGCTGATGACGACCAGATTGCCATTGCACATGATTTCTTTGCCATCACGCTGCACGCTGCGGATAAACTGTGCACCCTGACTGGCTACTTCACATACCATCACGCCGGTATCTATCAGATACCCATCTTTACTTTGCCTGACGCTGACGAATTTTTCAGGGGATAGGGCAGTTTTTGCTACAGGTTTGACCTGCAATTCCGAACCCAGGCTGACACCCGCGGCTACGGCATGAGCAGTCCATTTCAAGGTGCCATCAGGCCAGTATGCCAAGGGCCAGCTTTGGGTGGGTAAGTCTTTGCCGTCCTGATTGAGCAGTTGAAACTGCTGGCTTTTGGCTATCTTGCCGCGTGGCCATGGCACGCCTACTGTTACGCCTGTTAATACTTGCGGTGCTTTGCCTTCCAGCCAGTTCAGGCGTATAAACTCATCGGCCTTTACTTCCATGCCTGTATTAACCGCAGACAGATTCTGCGCCTGCAGAGAAGGTAAATGACTGACAAGCGCTGTGGCTGCCGTTGTTTTGATGAAGCCGCGACGAGTTAATTTAAACATTATCCGTTACTTTATAGATCTGGAGATAGCTGCGCCTGTTGCTCGATCGCGCATGGGAAATCAGGGTGTATGTATAAGCTCGGGCTTGGTCACGGTCATGCCATCACCGAGGTGGAAACTGGGGTGTGGCGGCTGGTTGTACCCAGCATTTTGTCCTGCTACCTGCATCCTGTATTGCGGATTGTGCATCAGGCTCGTGATACGATGCGCTGTCGGTATGGTGGTACTGAATACCAGCAGAGCAGTGCTGTCATTATTGCGCCAGACGACTTCTTCACGCCAGTCGCCAAACAGGTCTGCCGACATTACAGGTGTGGATTTTGTGCCATTATTGGATGCGGCATTATAAGTCGCACCGTTGAGCAAACGTTCGAAGGCGAAGGCTTTTGGATTCCATTTTTCTATCAGCGTGCCATCCAGAGATTCACGCAAGAGATCACCGTCCCACCAGACTGCGAAGTTGACGCGACGTGGATGCTGGGGTGAAATTTCCACACCTGCAGCGCTCATCAGCCCACCGACTGATCCCCAACATTCTTCGCCGGGATAAGCAGGGTCTATGTCCATGCATACGCCTCGGCCAACATCGGCACCTTTGCCATCTACGCTCCAGAGTATTTTCCCGGTAGCGGCATCATGCATTTCCAGTCCGTGTGGGCCATAACAACCTGGTGTTTCATGTACCATGTAAATTTGCTGTCCTGGGCGATTGGGATCAAGCTTGCCTACATGCAGGGCATCACCATGGCACAGGCCCGTGCTGTACAGCATTTTGCCGTTGCTGCCTATAGTGGCAGCGCCATAGATGAGGTCGTCCTTGCCATCGCCGTCCACATCAGCGACCGACATCCAGTGTGCTCCCTGGTGATTGACCGGGCCACCTTCGATATCGCTGTCAAATGTCCAGCGGCTGGTGAGTTTGCCATCGCGCCAGTCCCAGGCTGCAATGACTGCACGCGTGTAGTAGCCACGCGAAAAGACGGCGCTTGGACGTTCTCCATCCAGAAATGCCACCGTGCCAAGAAAGCGATCTACCCGGTTGCCATAGGCATCACCCCAGGTCGCGACATCGCCGCGTGCCGGGATATAGCTGGTGCTGGCCATGGCGGCACCGGTCATGCCATTGAAGACTGTCAGGTATTCAGGTCCAGATAAAATATAGCCTTTATCATTACGATAATCGACAGCAGCATTGCCGATGACTTTACCCTTGCCATCGATGGTGCCGTCTGCTGTTTTCATCATGACTTCTGCCTTGCCGTCGCCATCGAAGTCATATGCCAGGAAAGTGGTGTAATGTGCACCCGCGCGTATATTCTTGCCCAGATCGATGCGCCACAATAATTTGCCATCAAGTTTGTAGGCATCGACAAAGGTATTGCCGGTGTATCCAGCCTGGGAATTATCCTTGGCATTAGTGGGTTGCCATTTGACGATGAGTTCGTATTCGCCATCACCGTCGAGATCTGCTGCAGAACCATCATTGAGTACATAGCTGTAGCTTGATCCATCAGGGGTGATGCCATTGGCTGGTTTTTGTACCGGTATGGTTTTGTACAAATTGGTCCATGTGCTTTTTGGGGTATCTGCCAGTAATTCAGCACCGTCAATGACAGGACGTATAGTGTAGCTGCTGGCGGATGTACCTGCATCGTCGGTGAAATTGGTGAGTTTTTGGGGCGCACGATTTAATTTCTCTGACCCTCGATAAATATTGAAACTGATATTCTCAGGATCGGTTCCCAACAGACGCCAACTGATGAAATTGCTTTTGCCGGTATTGATGGCGACGACACCGCGATCCAGCTTTTCCATCTGCTTGCCGTGTGAAGATGTGCTAGCAAGGCTTATGGCTTTTGCTTTTACAGCGGCAGTGATCGCTTCGGCCTGCACCTGACTGCTGCAAACACCAGTCAGGCTGGCAAATACCATGACGCCGGTCAATACATGATTGATTTTCATAGATGCAGATTCTCTGTTTGTCATCAACGTTGCAGATTGGAAGGACTTGGGACCAGTTCTAGCGGCACACCACCACGTACGGCGCGTATCTTGACCAATTCCAGCGGCTCCAGTGCATTGGCAGCCTTGCCATCTGTACTGACTGCCAAGGTAAGCGTATTTTCACCATTCGGATTCAATATGCCTGGTGGCAGGATAAACAGACGTTGCGGACCAATATGAGAGATAAAATTCCCCATATTCCAGCCATTGACAAAAATCAGGATGCGATTTCTGCGGTCAGAACGAGGCTGGCTGGTGTCACCGATGGCGAGACCCAGTTGCACATCATGGCCCACTGGCATATCCAGATTGAAATTAGTGCGCAACCAATAAGTACCTGGCGCTGGTGGTGCTGAGTCCGAACTGGTTTTCTCCCAGCCACTATTATCTGGTTTGGCACCAATCGGCAGATACCAGCCAGCACGTTCACCATAAAGGCCGCCGTTATTCATGGGACCACGTACCAGGTCAGCAATTTCTTCACCGCCTTTATTGCCCTGGATTTTCCAGGTAATTGGTGTGGCAAATTTCTCTTTGATGTCATGCGTCAGTGACGCACTGATCAAGCCACGTGCGACTTTATGTTCGTCATCCGCTGCCAGATCCCAGTTGTGGGAATTATTTCTGACCATGACCGACAGTACATGTTCGCCCACATGCAATGCTTCGGCAGACAGCTTGAAGCTGGCCGTGCCCCAGTTATCTGGCTTGGGTTTTCCGGTTGGCATTTCATTTTCGCCGATGTAGACACCGTCCAGCCACAGTTGCATGAAACCTGCACCACCACCGCCATAGCTTATTTCCAATTGTTCAGGCAGTGGTTTGCCAGCCTGCACTTTGAAATTGCCACGGTACCAGACATCACCGTGGTGAAAACCGTAATCACTCATGCTGAGTATGGGCTGGCCAGCAGGAGGTGTGGTCTTCACGGTTGCAGCCGTGGTGGTCAGGTCAGTCTTGCGCCATTTGCTGTCGTCAAAGACTTTGGCTGCCTCTGGCGAATCCATGCGACGCATCCATGTCTGTTGCATCAGTTTTGGTAAAACAATGTCAGCAGGGCCAGCCAGGGGCTCAGTCGACAAACTGCCATCGGCATTCCTGTTGCTGGTGATGGCGGCAGTATTCCAGGTGATTTGTGTGACGGCTTTTGGTGCCCATATGTCCAGCTTACTGCTTTCGTGGGTATCGCCACTCAGGTGCAGGGTGTTGCCTTGCACATTGGCCTGGCGCACCAGTGCTGGAGAACGCTCAAGGACAGGGCCGTGTGCGGTTTCCTGGCGCCAGAAGTTACGACCTGTTTCATCGTCTGCAAGCAACAGCAGTAAATCTGCTTTGCCACCACCACTGATGCGTACGCGTATCAAATCCTTGTGTACATAATTCAACCGCAGATCGCCGTTTTTAGGATCAAACACTGCATTGGCTGCACCTTCCAGTACTTCGACCTTTGGCTGTGATTGATAACGCAATACGGTTTCGCCATCTTCGCCTTTGCGGCCATACAGCAAGGCGATATCGCGCTCATCCTGTTGCAGGTGGGTCTGGGTATCGGATGTGGTGTAGACCAGATGCTGGCGCTCCAGTGCATAGTCTGACAACAGCAGTTTGACGTTCTGGTCCTTGATACGCAAAGTACCCGCTTGCGGGATCTGGTAGCTGCCATCGCGTGTAGTGAGCTTGAAGCTGAACAGTTCTTCTGTTGTTGAATCGGTCTTGGTATGGATGGCGAAAATCAGGTGCGCGCCGTTGACAGGACTGATATTGTGATAAAGCTTGACCGCAGGATTGGATGCGGTGATTGCCTCGCCTTTATCCATGGCGCTCAACACAGATTTGGCGGCTTCCACAAAATGCCCCATCTGCTTCAGTGTCAGGGCTTTTTCACGCAAGCTACGGCCTTCGTCAATGGCTGCGCCATAATCGTAGGACGTATACACCACCTGCGCCGGAAGCCAGCCCCAGGATGTGCCACCATACATCATGTAGATGGAATGGATGGAAATGCCATTGATCAGATTTGCACTATAGAAGGTGCGCACATAATTCGATCCGGTGCGTTGCGCGGTGCAGTCATAGGTACCGACGCTACCCCAGAAATCAAACCAGCCGCCGCCCATTTCTGCCGCAAAACCTGGTGTATTTGGCGAGGCGAGGGCACCAATCTTGACTGGCCCGGTTCCGGTATTGGCGGGAATTTCACCATACATGCCCCAGTTGGGCACGACATTCGGTTTGCCAATTTCCTTGGTATTGGTACAGCCACCACCCGGGTAGCCGTCAAAGCTGTACAAATCGGTGGGGCCTGGCACCGCATAGGGTGCGCTGGAATTGGGCGGCGTCCAGTTCGGCAGACGACCTGCAGAATTGTGGAACAGCGGTACGCTGATGCCATCGGCCCTGGCTTTGTCTGCCAGGTGTTGCATGTAGCGCTTATGCGTATCCGAGGTATTTGATAACTCGTTTTCCAACTGATAGGCAATGACAGTGCCGCCACCAGTGGTGATTTGATGGCGCGCGATAATCGCGTCAATCTGGGTCAGCCATTCATCTGCAGACTGCATATATTCGGCAGCATCAGTACGGGCAATCGCTTTTTGCCTGGCCAGATAACCAGGGAAACCGCCAAGTGTCAGCTCTGCATTGACATACGGGCCAGGGCGGGCAATGACATACATGCCTTCCTGTTCTGCCATTTCTATCGCCAGTTCTACATTGCGTATGCTGGAAAAATCATATTGATTCGGGCGTGACGAGTGATAACCCCAGTCAAAGTAGATGGCTACAGTGTTGAGCCCCGTGGCTTTCATTTTTTGTATGACATCACGCCACAGTGAGGGATTGGGGAGCCGGAAAGGGTGAAATTCACCTGCCCAGATCATTTCCCTTTTGCCGTCTATCATCAGCGAGTGTTTATCCCAGGTGATCTTTTTCGCTGGCGATTTTGCGGCAGTGGCCTGTTCCAGGACTTTGGTAGGTTCACTGATGACAGTGAAGTGGCGTACCGCACCCGATACGCCACCCAGTTCCTGCTTGGCTGTCCAGGTTTTGAAATTATCCTTGCTGTCGGAATACCAGTAATGCTTGGTCGTATAGTCGTCAAAGTAAATGCGCCAGCCACCATTTTTCAGCTTGACCAGGGACTGACCTTCCGAAGGCTTGCCCCAGCCTGCCCAGTCCCCCGTTTTTTCCACTTTCCATGGACCAGCAAGGGCAGGGGCTGTCGCTATTTCTATGTACTTGCTGGTTTCATTTTTAGTGAAAACCACATAGCGTGCCCCATCCTTGACGGGGAAGGTATCAATGTAATTATTTTGCAGACCTGCCATGGCCTGGGCCTGGGAGAAATTGGCGTATGTCTTGTCCAGCGCATGCAGCACATACGCCCCAAAGGGACCTTTGGTTCCCTGTGTAGATACGGACACGACGATGTGGACCGTGCCATCGCTGTCGGTGAACCATTCGGGTGCCCAGACATTGCTGATTTTGGTATTCGCGTCCGGCAATTGCAGGCGCACGTCACGTACATGCTGCCAGTGGCGCAGGTCGCTGCTTTTGGCAACACCAAAGGTATCCCCAGCCCAGCCGGTAGTGTAAATCACATAATAATAACCATCATCCGCATGCAAAATAGACGGGTCACGCAGCAGGCCCTGTGGCGGTGTATACGCCTCGGAAGCCAGCGGTGCAAAGCTGGTGCCGTCGTAAGATGTAAACAGGCTGAGCTTGTTTTGTGATGTCGAAGGAAAGGCTGACATCAGGAAACTGGTGTCACCCTTGAGCGGAATCACTTTGGGGTTGGTGTTCGGTGGGGCAACCGCACTATTGCTCTGTACCTTGTTGGTACTGGTCAGCCCGAAACTATCCATCAGGGCATCACCAGTGACTGGTGGATTTTGAGACGAATTTTGTGGTGGTGCAGTATTCTGCATTTGCGCATGTGCCAGACACACGCCGCAGGTTAATACCAAGGTCGTCAATCCTGACCGTACTACTGAGTTCATCATTTTCCTTCTGACCATGGTCAAACAAAGAATTGGGAATGAGTAGATGTATGCCCACACCGGGCGATGCGCTATGTCTGTCTGGCTCAGGTACTTGATTGGCCTGGGCTTGGTGTGAGATGTCTCTGTTTTTATCGCCACATTAATAAATAAAGATGCAGCTTATTGTTTCGAGTATCAATTTCGCGTTAAAACCTGTCAACTGCAGCGAGTGATGTAATCACGCTCATGAGCAATAGCAGATTATTTCGGATTTTTTCAGGCAATTTACGGTTTGTTATATGTTATTCACCAAATCAGCTCACGGCAATTGATGCTTTTTTTTTGGAATACTCAGAGATCTGCTCATTATTAATCATCAAGTTGAACATTTTGACTGGACGTTCCCTGGTTTTTTAATGGTAATCTCAATCGATACCGCCATGTATAAAAAGAAAACATATCCAGAAAAATAAGTAGGGGACAAAAAAATTGAGTAAGCAGACATCATCGCCATTGCGACGAAACTTTTTGCGTATGTTTGGTACTGGAGCTGTAGCTACCGTGTTGCCTTTGCATGCTTTACCAGTAATGGCGCAAAGGAAAATTGTTGGGAAAGCCAATCTGGCAGGCAATTTTAATGTCCGGGGTTTCGGTGCCAGCGGCAATGGCAAGAAGCTTGACACTGATGCCATTAACCGCGCGATTAAAGCTGCTGCGGCAGCAGGTGGTGGAACGGTTTACTTCCCGGCCGGTAAATACCTGAGTTTCTCGATTCGCCTGCAAAGCCATGTCACTCTGTATCTGGATGCTGGTGCCACCCTGATTGCTGCAGACCCGGCAAAGCATGGTGGCAGCTACGACGAGGCAGAACCTAACGAATGGGATGCTTATCAGGATTTTGGGCACAGCCACTGGCACAATAGCCTGATCTGGGGCGAAGATCTTGAACATATCGCTATTTTGGGTGGCGGGCTCATATATGGTGCCGGTTTAACGCATGCTGGCCCAGGCCCGCGCGGTACCGCCAAGCCTGGTGATATGCCACTCAGCCTTGGCAATAGCGATCCGCACGGTGAACGCAGTGGTAACAAGGCTTACGGCGCTGATATGGTGGGCAAAGCCAATAAGGCGATTGCTCTTAAAAACTGTAAAAACATTATCTTGCGTGATATCAGTATTTTCAACGGTGGACACTTTGCCTTGCTGGCAACTGCTGCTGACAATATGACGATAGATAATTTGAAAGTGGATACCGACAGGGATGGCTTTGATATAGATTGCTGCCGCAATGTTCACATATCCAATTGCAGTATCAATTCTCCCAATGACGATGCCATCTGCCTGAAAAGCTCATTTGCACTGGGTTATAAGCGCTTTACTGAAAACGTCAGCATCACTAATTGCCAGGTATCAGGATTTGATCTTGGTACATTTCTGGATGGTAGTTTTCAGCGCAAGCAAGAGTTTGCTCCAGACAAGGAGGGCGTGACCGGGCGCATCAAGCTGGGTACTGAATCTAATGGTGGTTTTCGTAATATCGCCATTTCAAATTGTGTTTTTGAGCGTTGCCGCGGGTTGGCCATAGAAAGCGTCGATGGTGCCATTATTGAGGACATCAGTGTCAGTAATCTGACCATGCGCGATTTGACCAATCCCCCTATCTTCATCCGCCTGGGAAGCCGGTTACGTGCACCGGAAGGTGCGGTGACCGGGGCTATCAGGCGTATTAATATCAGTAATGTCACGGTGTCAGGTGCTGATTCGCGTTATGCATCCATCATTAGTGGCGTGCCTGGTTATCCTGTAGAAGATGTGCGTATCAGTAATATGCACGTCTTGAATCAGGGAGGTGGTGAGCTTGGCGAAGTAGCTGTCAATCCACCAGAAAATACTGGTAGTTATCCCGAACCCAGCATGTTTGGCCTCAGCCCCGCACATGCGGTATTCGCACGTCATGTCAATAATCTGGAGTTGCATCACGTTGATATCAAATGTGTGCAGCCAGACAACAGGCCAGCCTTTGCTTTGCATGATGTGAGTCGTGCTTATTTTGACCACGTGAATTTTCCTCTTCAACCTGGCACACCGGGTTTTAGTCTGCTAGACGTAAAAGACTTCTCTGTTAAAAATTGCAGCGGTCTGGCAGATATCCAGCGCAAGCAGGTGGAGCGCGAAAGCCTGTAGTTGTGTGCTGTGGCATTTCTATTGATGGGTCTCTTGAATTGTGCATGTCAACAGCTATGCCAAATTCATATACTTCCGGTCAGTTAATTCATATTTCTTATCGTGTGTGCCCATCTACACTCATGACTTCATTTGCTTAGCCATTGCGTCATGAAAATAACAAAACTGACTACTTACCGTGTTCCTCCAAGGTGGATGTTGCTGAAGATAGAAACCGATGAGGGTATCGTCGGTTGGGGCGAGCCTGTCATAGAAGGGCGGGCGCGAACTGTAGAAACAGCAGTGCAGGAATTTGCGCCTTATCTGATAGGGCAAGACCCGGCGCGCATCAACGACCTCTGGCAAGTCATGTATCGCGGTAGTTTTTATCGCGGTGGAGCCATACTCATGAGCGCCATGGCAGGCATTGATCAAGCACTATGGGATATCAAGGGCAAAGCCCTGGGCGTGCCGGTATATCAATTGCTGGGTGGCCTGGTGCGTGACCGCATGAAAACCTATAGCTGGGTCGGCGGTGACAGACCTGCTGATGTGATTGCTGATATTCGTCGTCTCCGCGAAGCGGGCTTTGATACCTTCAAGATGAATGGTACGGAAGAATTTGGCATCATTGACAGCGCTGCGGCAGTTGATGCCGCGGTAGGCCGTATTGCCGAGATTCGTGAAGCGTTTGGCAGCCAGATCGAATTTGGCATTGATTTCCATGGTCGGGTGGCTGCGCCCATGGCCAAGGTTTTGTTGCGTGCTCTGGAGCCATATCGTCCTTTGTTTGTAGAAGAACCTGTATTGGCAGAACAGGCTGAATATTATCCACGCCTGGCAGAAAGTACGGCTATACCGTTGGCCGCTGGCGAACGCATGTATTCCCGTTTTGAATTCAAACGGGTGTTCCAGGAGGGAGGAATTGCCATCGTCCAGCCTGATCTGTCGCACGCTGGTGGCATTTCTGAATGCCATAAAATTGCCGCAATGGCAGAAGCCTATGACATTGCCCTGGCACCGCATTGTCCTTTGGGGCCGATTGCGCTTGCAGCATGTTTGCAACTCGACTTTGTCGCTCACAATGCAGTCTTGCAAGAACAAAGCATGGGCATCCATTACAACAAGGATGCAGAGCTGCTTGACTACGTCATCAATCGCGAAGACTTGCGCATTACAGATGGCTATATTGCCGCCTTGCCTAAGCCAGGTCTGGGCGTGGAAATTGATGAAGAGCGCGTGAAAGAAGCCAGCCTGCACGCACCAGATTGGCGTAATCCGCTATGGCGTCACCCTGACGGCAGCGTTGCGGAATGGTAAAAATGAATATCACACAAAGCAAGGCAGTTTTGCCTTTGAATGCTAAAGAAAATGTGAGCCTGATTGGTATTGACTGGGGCAGTACAGGTTTGCGGATTTTTTTGATAGGACAGAGTGGTCGGCTTATCGATAGCCAGGAAGCAGCTTCCGGTATTTCTGTCATGCAGGGCGGGCAAACTGCTTATGTGCGGGTACTGCAGGAGTTGGCCGGTGACTGGCTGACAAGCTGGCCTGATGTTCCTTTGCTGGCTTGCGGCATGGTTGGCAGCAAGCATGGCTGGCAAGAGGTGCCCTATGTGCAAAGTCCGGCAGACGCGCATGATATTGCCATCAATATTCTATCTATAGATGCCGGAAATTTACGTCCGGTGCCTTCACGCCTGGGTATTGTGCCAGGCTTGTTATATCGTGGCGATGCGCCTGACGTTATGCGTGGCGAAGAATCCCAGATCGTAGGTGCACTGCAAGGCCAGCCAGACTGGGCTAGCCAGTCATGCGTAGTCATGCCCGGTACACATTCGAAATGGGCCAGTATTGTAGATGGAAAAGTACAGGCTTTTGCCACACACATGACGGGGGAATTGTTCGCCGTACTCAAGCAGCATTCGGTTCTTGGCCGTTTGATGCCTGCCGTGCAGGGGGAGAGTAGTGATGCCAGTTTTATTGCCGGCCTGGATGTTGCCCGCAAGATGATGGCGCAAGGCTTGAGTCATCAATTGTTCAGTGTGCGCACCCTGGGCTTGATGGGTGATATGCCACCTGATGGACTGGCGGATTACTTATCTGGTCTATTGATCGCCAATGAGTTATTGGCTGGTTTGCATTGGCGCTCTGAGCACGGTCTGGCACATGCGCCATTGATATTGATAGGGGATGCGTCTCTTTGTGGGCGTTATTCCCTGGCGCTTTCTCGTTTTGGCGTCAAGCCAGACGCCATACTGCTGAATACCGCACCGGCGGGTTTATGGCATCTGGCGTTCACCGCAGGCATGCTGAGATCCTGATTATGGATATCAACACCACCCGAAGGAATTTTATGAAAACCATTCCCGCCACATTCGATCAGGCATTTGCTGATTTACCCTTGATTGCCATCTTGCGCGGCATACGTCCTGAAGAGGTGGAGTCCATCGCTGCAGATTTATATGAAGCCGGTTTTCGCATTATTGAAGTCCCGCTGAATTCACCATCTGCGCTCGAATCGATAGGCATGCTAAGTCGTTGTCTGCCATCTGATGCGCTGACAGGTGCAGGTACTGTGTTGACGCTGGATGCCGTCCGTCAGGTACGTGATGCGGGTGGACGTTTGATCGTCATGCCGCACGCTGATGTAATGGTCATCAGGGAAGCAAAAAAACAGGGCCTGTATTGCGTACCAGGGGCAAGCTCACTGACAGAGGCATTTGCGGCGATGTATGCAGGTGCAGATGCAGTCAAACTCTTTCCTGCGGAATTGGTCACGCCGCCTATAGTACGGGCGATGCGGGCTGTGCTGCCAGCCAGCTTGCGTCTTCTACCAGTGGGAGGGATTACTCCTGACAACATGGATGACTACCTGCGGGCAGGTGTCAATGGATTTGGCCTTGGCTCAGCTTTGTATAAACCAGGAATGGATACTGTAAAAATAAGAGTCAAGGCACTTGATTTTATAAAAGCCCTCAGAACAGGCATGGCGAAAAAATCAAATGAGGCTTTGCAATGAATCATCTGCAACAGGCTTTGGCGCATACAGCCACCTTGGGTGAAGGCTTGAGCTGGCACGATAATACAGAAAGCTGGTGGTGGACTGATATTGAGGCCGCGAGTTTGCAAAACTGGAAACCTGGTCAGGCTGTAGCCACTTACAGATTGCCAGATAGATTGGGTTCTTTTGTTCATTGTAGTTCAGGCCGTATTTTGCTTGGGTTGGCAAAGCGCCTGTGTTTTGCCAGCTTGCCAAAAAATGCAGCAGTGCCTGCATCATTGGCGCAATTGACGACGAGTCAGGCTACGACAGTCCAGTTGCCAGTACAGTCGCTGGTTGCTGTTGATCCGGCAGAGCCGCGCACACGTGTGAATGATGGGCGTACCGACAGGCGCGGTTACTTCGTATTTGGCACCATGAATGAAGCGCCGGAAAAACGTCCTATTGCCAGCTTTTACCAGTTTTCCATGCCTTACGGCTTACGGAGGCTGGCTTTGCCTGCTGTAGCAATAGCCAACAGCATTTGCTTCAGCCTCGACGGCAAGACCATGTACTTTACCGACACATTAAGCCGTCGCATACAGCAGTGTGATTATGACGCTGAAACTGCCAGTGTCAGTAATATCCGTTTGTTCGCCATACCGGAGGGCGATGAAGCCTATCCAGATGGTTCTGTCATTGACAGGAATGGATGCTTATGGAACGCAGAGTGGGGCGCTGGCAGTGTGGCACAGTACGCGCCTGACGGGCGTTGCCTGCAGCGATTATCGGTTCCAACAATAAATCCTACCTGCCCTGCATTTGGCGGTGTCAATGGTGACTATCTCATGGTTAGCAGCGCACGACAGGAAATGAGTGCCGAAGAATTATCCCGTATGCCAGCTGCCGGTAGTTTGTTTGCGATGCAGATGGATGCGCCGCTCGCAGTTGCCGATACCTTGTTCGACGACAGTGATGCGGGCTCAGTATTGCCCTTGCCCCCTAAAACAATAAAGAGACAATGATGATGAAAAACACAATAAGAGATAGGTGCTTGCAGTTCTTAAATGCCGCTGGCTTCACTTTGGTAGCTGGCTGTTTCAGTCTTGCAGCTTTATCCGCAGCGCAGGCGGCCGATCCAGTGAAAATAGGTTTTCTGGTCAAGCAGGCTGAAGAACCCTGGTTCCAGGATGAATGGCGTTATGCAGAACAGGCAGCTAAGGAAAAAGGATTTTCCCTGGTGAAAATAGGTGTGGCTAATGGTGAAAAGATGATGGCTGCCATAGACAACCTGGCTGCACAGAAAGCCCAGGGCTTTGTGATTTGTGCGCCGGATGTCAAACTGGGTATGGCAGTTGAACGTGCCGCCAAAAGAAATAATCTGAAGGTGATGTCGGTCGATGATCAGCTTGTCGATGGTAGTGGCAAACCGATAGCATCTATCCCGCACATGGGTATCTCGGCCTATGAAATTGGCAAGCAGGTTGGACAGGGCCTGATGGAAGAAATGAAGTCACGTGGCTGGAACATGGCTGAAGTCGGTGCGATGCGCATGGCCTTTGACCAACTGCCTACGGCACGTGAACGTACTCAGGGGGCACGGGATGCCTTAAAGGCCGGCGGCTTTCCTGTTGCGAACATAGTTGATGCAGCACAGGCAAAAACGGATACGGAAAGTGCATTCAATGCCGCCAATATTGCTTTGACCAAACAAACAAAATTCAAACGATGGCTGGTATTTGGCATGAACGATGAAGCTGTTCTTGGTACAGTGCGTGCAGCTGAGGGCAGGGGCTTGCGCAGTGACGCTGTCATAGGAATTGGCATAGGTGGCAGTAAAACTGCATTGAATGAATTTGCCAAACCCAGCCCAACTGGATTTTATGGCACAGTATTGATCAGTCCCAAGCGTCATGGCTATGAAACTTCAGTGAACATGTATAAATGGATAGCAGAAAACAAGACTCCTGCACCGCTGATACTGACTACAGGGGTCTTGATGACACGCAAGAATCAGAGTGATGTACGTGCGGAATTTGGACTTTAGGACATAGCCGATCATGTCAACATCTCAGTCCCCATCTCTTCAGTTTGAAGATGTGTGTAAATATTTTCCTGGTGTGAAAGCACTAAATGGCGTCAGTTTTGACGCCCATGCAGGTACGGTGCATGGCTTGCTTGGTGAAAATGGCGCAGGCAAATCAACGCTATTGAAAATACTGGGCGGTCAGTACAAACCGGATGGAGGGCGCTTGTTGTTGAATGGACGTGAGTGTTATTTCTCGTCTGCCGGTGATGCCATCGCAGCGGGCATCGCCGTCATTCACCAGGAATTGCAATATGTTCCGGAACTGACTGTCGCAGAAAATTTGTTATTAGGGCGTTTGCCGCAAAAACTGGGTTTTGTGAACCGGGTTGAGGCGCGGCGTCAGGTAAGTTTGCGCTTGCAACAAATGGGCGTTGATCTGGATCCTGGTGCCCGGCTTTGTGATTTATCGATAGCTCAAAGGCAAATGGCAGAAATATGCAAGGCTCTGCTGCAAGATGCACAGGTCATTGCTTTCGACGAGCCGACCAGCAGTTTATCTTATCGCGAAAGCGAAATTCTGTTTCGTCTGATACGTGATTTGCGTACGGCTGGTCGTACAATCATCTATATTTCTCACAGGCTGGAAGAGTTATACGCCCTATGCGATACCTGCACGATTTTTCGCGATGGTCAAAAAATCGTCACCTATGCGGTAATGGCCGATGTGCCACGCGATGTACTCATCAACGATATGGTGGGACGTGAACTTAGTGATATTTACGATTACCGGCCACGCCAGCTCCTGGCTGAAAGACTGGTAGTCAGACAGATCAAAGGCGAGACGCTTACGGTGGCTCAAGATTTCAGTGTACGCGGTGGCGAAGTGCTAGGCTTTTTTGGCCTGGTTGGTGCTGGCCGCACTGAGTTAATGCGTCTGTTATATGGTGCGGACAAAAAAGCTGCGGGTTCCAGTGTAGTGCTGGATGGCGTCAATGTGCCTGATCATGGACCTGCTGCCGCCATAGAGGCAGGTATAGTCTTGTGTCCTGAAGACCGCAAAGAGCAAGGCATTCTGGCAGAGGCATCTGTCGCAGAAAACATCAATATCAGTTGTCGCCGCCATGGTCTGCTGGCAGGTCTATTTTTAAGACATAAGCATGAAGCAGAACTGGCTGATCGCTTTATACAGAGATTAAAAATCAAGACGCCGAATCGCGAACAGGAAATTCGTTTGCTGTCCGGTGGCAATCAGCAAAAAGTCATTCTGGCACGCTGGCTGGCAGAACCGGGTATGAAAGTACTCATCCTGGATGAGCCGACGCGTGGCATAGATGTGGGCGCAAAAAATGAAATCTATCGCATCATTTATGAAGTCGCCGAGCGCGGTTGCTGTGTGATTGTCGTGTCCAGCGAATTACCTGAAATATTGGGCATTTGTGATCGCGTCATCGTCATGCGTGAAGGGCAGATCAGTGGTGAACTTGAGCGCAGCCAGGCGAACGAAACAGCAGTTTTGCAATTGGCACTGCCGGATTTGTACGCAGCATAATTATTACAGGAATCTTTCATGTCTTCCCTTAATCCTGCACAGACAGATGATGTATCAACAGTTCAGCAAATAAAACCGGGACAAAACAATAGTATGAACAGTAAGAATATTATGAGGACGACCCGGTACTGGTTGCATGAGCAGAGTATGCCATTGGCATATGCCTTACTTTTTATTGTGCTGTCCTTTTCAGTAGAAAATTTTTTCTCAGGTACCAATATTGTCGGATTGATGCTCTCTGTGGCACAGATAGGCATGGTCGCTTGCACCATGATGATGTGTCTTGCTTCACGTGATTTTGATTTATCCATAGGATCGACTATTGCCTTCACTGGCGTGCTGGGTGCGATCATTCTCGAGCGTAGCGGCAGTATCACGCTCGCAGTTGGCGGTGGTTTACTGGCTGGCGCACTGATAGGCGCAGGTAATGGAGTATTGATTGCCTATTTGCGGGTAAATGCCCTGATTGCTACACTGGCGACCATGCTGATGGTGCGCGGCCTGGCATTCATTGTTTCAAAAGGCCAGGCGGTCGGCATTTCCAATGAAACTTTCATCAGTTTTGGTGACGGTCGTATTTTTGGCTTGCCATTTCCAGTATTGGTTGTTGCAGCCTGTTTTTTGATATTTGGTATTTTGCTCAATCATACTGTGTTTGGAAGAAATACTTTGGCGATTGGTGGTAATCCAGATGCCGCACGTCTTGCTGGTGTCCGGGTCGAACGCTTGCGTATCTGGATATTTTTGTTGCAAGGATTGGTGACTGCACTGGCGGGGCTGATACTCGCATCCCGCATCACTAGCGGGCAACCAAATTCGGCGCAAGGTTTTGAACTGGATGTCATCTCTGCCTGCGTACTGGGTGGCGTGTCCCTGCAAGGTGGAAAAGCCAGAATCACCGGAGTGCTGGTCGGTGTTCTGATCATGGGAACGGTAGAGAATGTCATGAACTTGCTGGATGTAGATGCTTTTTATCAGTACCTGATGCGTGGTTTTATTTTGCTGGCTGCGGTATTGTTGGATCAATTAAAAAACCGGTCTGCGAGGAAATCATGAACGATTCATACTCAGTCAATAATAATCAGATGTGCGAAAGATTGCGTGGCAAGGTCGCCATCATCACTGGCTCCACCTTGGGCATAGGGGCTGCTACTGCACGTCTCTTTGTACAGCAAGGCGCACGCGTCGTACTGAATAGTCACATTCACGATGCTGCTGCTGAGCGTATCTCGTCTGAATTGGGCACCGGGCACAGTCTTTTTGTCCAGGCAGATGTTGCCGATGCTGGTGCCATGCGGGCCTTGGTCGATAAGACGATAACAAAATTTGGGAAAGTGGATGTACTAGTCAACAATGCTGGCATGAACGTGTTCGCAGATCCCTTGCAGATGACAGATGAAGAATGGCAACGTTGTTTTTCTGTCGATCTCGAAGGTGCGTGGAATACTACTCGTGCAGTGCTGCCGTTCATGCTTGAACAGGCTGCTGGCAGTATCATCAATATCGCTTCTGTACATGGACATAAAATCATACCGGGATGTTTTCCGTATCCGGTTGCCAAGCATGCTTTGATAGGCCTGACCAGGTCTCTGGGGATAGAATATGCAGCGAGAGGGATACGGGTTAATTCCATATCACCCGGCCTGATAATGACTGAAGCCATACAATCATGGTTTGCCAGTTGCCCTGACCCGGCGGCCGAGCAACAACGGCAGGCCGCGCTGTTGCCTTGCCGTCGCATAGGAATGCCAGAAGAAGTCGCTTACACGGCAGTTTTTCTGGCCAGCGACGAAGCACGTTTCATCAATGCTACTGATATCCTGATTGATGGGGGGCGCTCGCAGTTGTATCATGATTGATCTTAGCCTCAACTGCTGACACCATGAGCAACACCAACCCCGATCGCTTTGTACGCACACACCTGAAAACACGCCATCTGGTGTTATTGGTTGAGTTGGGACGCCATGGTTCGATTTTTCATGCGGCTGAGGCTGCGCATCTGACTCAGCCAGCAGCCTCCAAATTGCTGACAGAACTTGAGTATGCCCTCGGTGTGCAGTTGTTTGAGCGCCTGCCACGCGGCATATCACCTACCTGGTATGGCGAGATCATGATACGCAGAGCAGGTGCAGCGCTGGCAGAAATGAATGCAGCCCATCAAGAAGTCATGGAGTTGTTGTCCGGTTTAAGCGGTTTTGTCTCGATAGGTTCAGTCATGACACCATCGATGAATCTCATCCCGCAAGCAGTAAGCCTGCTTAAGTCCCGCCATAAGCGCTTGCATGTTGCCATACAGGTTGATACCAGCAAAATACTGATACAGCGTTTGCGTGCCGGAGAACTGGACATGGTCATAGGCCGCATTCTCGATTCTGAATCTGCCGCAGAACTGAATTTTGAACCTCTGACCGATGAGCCTCACAGCCTGATTGCACGTGGCAAGCATGCCCTTGCGCAGCGAAAAAAACTGACTCTGAATGATCTTGCGAAAGAGGCCTGGATACTGCCACCTAATGGCAGTATTTTGCGTGATCGACTCACCTCTCTTTTCTTGTCACACGGCCTTGATCAACCGGTAGAAACGGTAGAAACCTTGTCGCTAACGGTGATTACCAGTTTATTGATGGCCACTGAGATGGTGGCCGCTCTGCCGGAAGACTTAATCCGTACCTATCTCGATGCCGAGTTGTTAACCGTCCTGCCATTTGATCTTGGATTACGTATGGATGCCTATGGTATTGTCACCAGAAAGCAACATCGTTTGTCGCCTGGTGCGCAAGCCATGCTTGATATTTTGCGCGAGTTGGCAGTGCAAGATACGGACAAGTAAATAGCAAGACATTTCAATTATGCATTTCCCGTATTTCTTAATGAGGGATTTCGAATGCCTTGTCTGGCCTTGCTCTTCGGGCGATGAAAAACTCCCATCCAAATTTTTTCAGTGTCTTTTTGATGTATTTTTCTCTCCAATATCGCATGTTGCATCGCATAAAATACCTTGGAAATCTATAATCAGTTTCAATCATTTTTTCATTTTCTCGTCTGAAATGATCAAATTTCTGCTTAAAAACCAATCACTTTCTTGATTCTTTTTTTTATGTGCGTAATTGGATTTCATCATCACTTAAAATCTTTTTCATTGAATCAGCTGGATTGAATGACAGGCCAAAAAAATTGGTCGGATGCAGCTAATAACACAGGCTATACATGGCCGACAAATGGAGGAGACAATTGTGTTGAACAATCGCGGTAAAAAAGAATTTTTTAACCCTAAACTCAAAGGTACAGCCCTGGCTGTACTATCTGTCATGGCTGCCAACTCAGTCATGGCACAGGAAGCAAAAAAGCCAGCAGACACCAAAGAGCGGGCTGATCACGTTGTCGTTGTATCTGGCACCCGAAAATCAGTAGCCTCCGCAATTGACAGAAAACTGCGTGCAGATACAGTAGCTGATTCCATTGTTGCTGAAGATATCGGTCAATTCCCGGACAAAAACGTCGGCGAAGCACTTTCGCGTGTTACTGGTGTGCAGCTGGAACGTTCGTTTGGCGAAGGCACTAGTGTCTCCATTCGCGGTGTTGAGCCGGATTTGAATCGAATTGAAGTCAATGGCGTTTCAGTACTGAGCACTACCGGGGGCGCCGGTCGTGGCGCTGATTTGCGTGAATTGCCCGCAGAATTGATTTCTTCGATAGATGTCATCAAAGGTGTGACAGCCAATATGACGGAGGGTGGTATTGGCGGCTCAGTACAAATTACGACACGCAAGCCACTCGATTTCAAAAAAATGACTGTTGTTGGCAGTGTTGCCGGGGAGCAGGCTCCACAGCGTGGTGGCGTGCAGCCACGTGTCAATCTCTTTATCACCGACAAATTTTTTGATAACCGCCTCGGGCTGATGGCGAATGTTATCTACGACAAGGTCTTGACGCGTGGTGATTTTTCCCGAAATACTTCATGGCGTTACTTCCGTGACTGGGACTTTTCTCCGCAAAAAACGGTTCCCAGTATTGATCCGGTATTGGCAGGCGTAGGTTCCAAAGCTGACTGTTCCAACCTGAGCAGCCCCGCCAATGCAACGCAGACGGCAGCTGCTGCTACCGCCTCATTGCAGGCTAGCTGTGTCTCGCAATGGAATGACTATTCACCACAGATTGCCCGTTATGGTATCTGGGAGCGTGATCATGAAAGAACTTCTGCTGAACTGACGGCGCAATACAAATTTACTGATCGTTTGAACGCCTGGGTAAGCTACCAGACCAATATCCAGAATCAAAAACTCCGGGATTACAACTACGGTACAGACTTCAGTGCGGTCACCCGCTTGTCCAGTACAGGTACTTTGCCAACCTATGCTGCGGCCACTGCTGTGCCAACCGGCGGCTCATGCACGCCGGTTTCAACAACCACGACGCCAGCTGGCATGATTGTGGAAAATCATATCGTTACTCAGTATGTATTGGGTAACTGCCTGGTACCCGGTAGCGCAGCTTCGCCGAATGGCGGGCAGGCAGGCTTTAGCACATCTTTGCGCGATTTTGGATTGAAGATTGATTCTAAATATACGACAGCTGGCTTTACCTATAAAGGTGAACGTCTGGATGTAGAAGGCCTGGCATCATCAGCTAAATCCACGTACAGCAGTGATTCGAATAACCTGATATTGACGCAAAACTCTCCCGGCTTGCAAGTAAATCTCGATTCAGCGGGACAGCCACACTTTACTTATCCATCAGGATACAATCCCTCAAATGCGAATTCTTATGTCTCTGCCCAGTTGCAATACCGTCCATCTGAAACGATCAATAAGGAAGACCAACTCAAACTTGATTTTAAGTATAAGTTGAATACTGATTTTCTTTCTCGCATCTGGTTTGGTGTACAGACGCAGCAGGCAAAATCCAGTCAATACAGCGCAGGTGGTTACCTGGCAAGTGCAGGTAATGATCTGAACAGTACAGCAGATGATGTGTATGTGCAAACAGCAAATATCAATCAGACTTATAGCTATGACCCATTGAACACTACGAATGTGTTGCGTGCAACTGTCGGACCAGCAAATTTTGCAGATGCGAATGCATGGACCAAATCGATTAATGCTTCCGCCATGGCTGCATTAGCGCAGTCAGCATTCTCGACTTCGCCAGGTATTTTCTTCAAAGGCTATAGTGGAGTGAGCAATTTGCCTGCAAACTGGGTTGCGCCATCATTTGCAAGTGTTGCATCTAATTTTGATTTGACGCATTTCAATCACGACTATCTGTATAACGCGCCGGGTAGTGATGGCAAAATGTATCCACAGATTCCTGCTTATGTTGTTGACGAAAAAGTCAAATCTGTCTACTTGCGCGCAGACTTTGATACCGAGTTGTTTGGCAAAGATATCTTCGGCAATATTGGTGTTCGTTATACACAAACTCGCGATGTTTCTCAGGGGTTGTTCAGACAGCAAGTCAACGTAGAAAAGACGCCGGGATCGACGGCCTTCACTACATTAATTGTCTCTAATTCAGTAACAAGTATCGATAACACTTACTCGAATGTGCTACCTAGCTTTAACGCAGGTGCATGGTTGATACCAAATCAATTTCTGGTGCGCATTGGTTGGGGCAAGGTTATGTCTCGTCCAAGAATCACTGATATTGTCCCAAATGCTACTTGTACCAAAAATAGCGGTGCAGCGCAATTTGGTGGTGATGGAACAGATGATTGCACGGCAGGTAACCCTTCTCTGAAGCCGTTCCAGGCCACCAATACAGATTTGAGTTTGGAATACTATCCAAATTCAGATAGTCAGCTTAGTCTTGCTTTGTTCCGTAAAAACATCACGGTTGGTAACGCGGTAAAAACAAATGTCAAGAGTGTGGATTTGTTTAAGGACGGGACTTTGTGGGACGTCAATATGCCCGTCAATTTCCCTGGTGCAGTTACGCGAGGGGTGGAAATTGCAGGCAGAACAGCACTGACTTTCTTGCCGGGTTTCCTGAGTGGATTTGGCGTGGACGCTAACTATACCCGTATGGGCTTTACTTATGCCCCAGGTACTGAGCGTTTGAATCCCTTGGATGGTTCGATTCTGCCTTATGCTGGGATGTCTAAGAATGCCTACAACCTTGGCTTATGGTACGACAAAGACAGATTCAATGCTCGTCTTGCCTACCATTATCGTGATCGTTACTACACTGGCACTGAGGATGTTTCCAAAAACCCGGTTTATAACGAAAAGACTGGGTATCTGGACGCCAAAATTCAATATCGCTATAACCAGTTTATCACTTTCTCTTTTGAAGGCAAAAACCTGACTGATCAGGCAAATATCACGGATGCAGGTGATCTGTCTCGTCCGAATGAGCTGGCATGGTCTGGTCGTCGTTATTTCATCGGTGTATCGATCAAGAATTAATCAGTAAGATTTTTTGTTAATCGCAGTATTTGACCCAGCCATGCTAGTGCAGATGGCTGGTTTTTTATTGCATGCTCTAATTTTTAAATTATTCCTTATGACTTCACATGTAAAGTGCCGGATCGCCATCCTTAGCCTGATATGGATAGTATTGATGTCTGTTGGTAGCGCGCCGTCTGCCCAGCCTGTCTTTAATAATCCTTTAGTGAAGAATCGGGCAGATCCGCAAATATTTTTACACACAGATGGCTATTATTACTTTACTGCTACAGCGCCAGAATATGACCGTATTGAGTTGAGGCGTGCACGCAGCATCAATGAACTTGGTGCTGCAGATACGAAAGTCATCTGGCGCAAAAATGTCAGGGGCCCCATGAGTCATCACATCTGGGCACCAGAATTACATTTTATTGATGGAAAGTGGTATCTGTATTTTACTGCTGGCAGGGCAGATGCTATCTGGGATATACGCCTGTATGCGCTGGAAAGCAGTGCGGTCAATCCTCTTGACGGAGAGTGGATAGAGCGAGGTCAGATCAAGACAGGGTGGGAATCATTTGCCCTGGATGCGACGACGTTTGCCCATGCTGGCCAGCGTTATCTGGTGTGGACGCAGCGTGACCCTGCGCCGGATAAAAAAAATACCAATATCTATCTGGCGAAAATGGATACCCCTTTGTCCATTGCCGGGCCTGCCATTTTATTGTCGCGTCCAGATTATGATTGGGAGAAGCGTAAATACGAAGTCAATGAAGCGCCAGCGGTATTGATCAGGAATGATCGTATATTTATCACCTATTCCGCCAGTGCTACCGACGAAAACTACTGCATGGGTTTAGTGACGGCATCAGCAAATGCGAATCTACTTGATGCAAAGGCATGGAGCAAATCTGCGCAACCTGTATTCAAAAGTAATATTACAAGTAATGAGTATGGTCCTGGACACAATTCCTTCGCGACTACTGCTGATGGCAAAACAGACGTACTCGTGTATCACGCACGCGATTACCGTGAAATCAAGGGTAATGCGTTGAATGACCCGAACAGACATACCCGCGCACAGACATTCAGCTGGAACGCCGATGGAACACCGGATTTTGGTCAACCTGGTGCGCCCATGATTAATCAGGGCAAGCTGGCCGCCAAGCCTTTGTTCAGAGACCCCATCATGGATGGAGCTGCAGATCCTGTGCTTGTGCGTAATATAGGATTGAGGAAATGGTGGATGTTTTACACCAACCGGCGGGCTAATGTTTCTGATGCATCTGGAGTCGCCTGGGTACACGGGACACGCATAGGCATAGCTGAATCAGATGACGAAGGTGCCAACTGGCATTACATAGGCGAAGCAGACATGGAGTTGCCGCCATCCATGGGCGGGCTTGAGTCTACTCATTGGGCGCCCGATATCATCCGGGCTGATGATGGCAGCTATCATATGTTCCTGACGGTGGTACCCGGTATCTTTAATGACTGGAAACATCCTCGCTACATGGTACATCTGCGTAGCCAGGATTTACGTCACTGGCGCAATGCCAAGGTATTGCAGCTTGCTTCTGACAGGGTGATTGATGCCACGGTGCTGCGTTTGCCGGAAGGTGGATATCGCATGTGGTACAACAATGAAGTGGACAAAAAATCTATTTACTATGCTGACAGCGTTGATCTTGAAAAATGGACAGACAAAGGCAAGGCCGTTGGCGATCAAAGTGGGGAAGGGCCCAAGGTTTTTCGCTGGAAAGAGCAATGGTGGATGATTACTGATGTATGGCGTGGGCTGGCTATATATCGTTCAGATGACTTACTGAGCTGGAAGCGTCAGGTGGGCGTTAATCTGCTTGAAATACCAGGCCATGGCGAAGATGACGGCGTCATCGGCGGGCATCCCGATGTTGTCGTCAACGGTGACAGGGCATTTTTATTTTATTTCACCCATCCTGGAAAACGTGGTGCCGACCAGAAAAAAGATGGCAAGGAACAGCGACGCAGTTCCTTGCAGGTCGTTGAGTTATTACTGACTGAGCAGGGCTTGCAGGTTGACCGTGATGCACCTGCTTATGTCCGTTTATCAAATGATTAGCGGCTGAAAAACGCAAAATGGGAACCAGGTAACAGGTTCCCATTGATGAATTTCTGGATCGATTCTGACTTACCTGGACGTCACCAATTCGCGCCACATAGCCTTGTAAGTGAGTAATCCGGTCAGTTCCAGTTTGCTCACGGCAACGGCTTGCGAATTCAGGTTAGGTAATTTTTCCCAGTGATGCAGCATCCAGGCCCCATAAGTGGTGCCACTGGTATCATTTGATAGCTCGATGTTTTGCTGCTGCCGTAAGCTAGCCAGCAATGCTGCCAGATAGGGATTGTTGGTGAAACTTCCCTCAATAATGATATCGCCTTCTGACCTCAGTTTTTCCAGGCAATAATCTGTCATGAGTACGCAATACAGAGTGGCGAGAGCATATCTTTCCTGCATATTTTCTGGTACCTGCCCTGATATTCTAGCCAATTGTCCAGAAAACGGGCCACCTGATTCGGCAAAGCAGGGCAGGGCAAAGGTATTTTGACTGATCAGTTTGCTGATATCGGATAGCGTACAAGTCACAGATTCCTGACCTGCCAGAATGGCAAATTCGCGCCCGCCCATAAAGCGCATGCAGGAAACTGCTTCACCAAGCACATTGGTATTGGCCAGCATATCCGCATGTTCGTCCAGCCCTTCCTGATCTGCGCCCAAGACGGCAGCGATCGTCCAGGTGCCGGTCGATAGAACTGTACGGTGCTTGTTACCCGCATCTTTCAGATGACGTAACAGAGATGCATTGCTGTCATGCACACCGCATATTATTTGGCAATCTGCTGGCAAACCGGTTTCCCTTGCTAATGTGGGACGTATCGTTGCCAGCCTGGTCCAGGCTTTTTGCATGCTAGGGAAAAGGGAAGCCCATCCCTTTTTCTCCACCAAAGAAGAGTATTTCTGCTGCCCGGTGTCCCACAAGTCTGTATGACAACCCAGTGAACTGACTTCAGTTGCTGCAACACCGGACAAGCGCCATGCCCAGTACTGTGGATACATCAGTATATGTGAGGCTTTGGCAAATTCCTGTGGGTAGTTGTTTTGCAGCCAGGCCAGTTGACGACCCAGATTGAGGCCTGCTGGCAAATCAGGAGAATAGCTTTGCTGGTATGGCGGGCGTAGCGGCTGATATTGATGATTATCCTGCTCAGGCAATTCTGACTCATAGTCCAGAACTGGCAGCACCAAGTCATTACCATTCACCAGCGCAGCAGTTGCACCGTGGGTCACAGGGATGATTGCTGATACCCTGGCAATCCGGGAAAACTCACTGAATATCTGCAGCATCCACGACCATATCCGCTCGGTATCATGATGCGGATAGACGCCGTCCTGGACGATGTTATTAGCGCAGCGTTGCTCGGCCAAAGTATTTGCCTGCGCATCAAGCAGGCTGAGCTTTACATTGGTCTTGCCTATGTCAAGAACGATACTGGCGTTCTGCTTCATTTGCTTTTTATTTTCTTTGTTTCTTAAGATTCATCAGACGGGGCAGGGCAATCGTGACCAGCAGCAGGATGCCGACGATGATGGTCATGATAATGCCGGGGATGTTTGCCAATGCCATGCCATAGTTGACGATACCTAATGTCAATACAGCCAGGAACACGCCGATAATCGTTCCAGCGCCGCCCGAGATGCTGACACCACCCAAGATCACCATGGTAATGATTTCCAGCTCCCATCCTGTAGCAATATTCGGGCGAGTACTGCCGATGCGTCCCGTCAGGAAAAACGCTGCAAGGCCAGCCATGGCGCCGGTCAGTGTAAACAGCATGAAGCGGTATTTATCGACTGCCACACCAGAAAATCTGGCAGCAACAGGGTTGTTGCCAATCGCATAGATGCGGCGTCCCCAACTGGTTGCATGCAGCAGAATCGCGAACAGTATCACGAAGAACAACAGGACGATGAATTGTCTGGGAATGAGATCAAAGAAATAGCCCTGGCCCCAGTCGATTAATAATTGCGGATAAGAAGTAAATGCCTGGTCGCCAAGAACCACGCTGGCCAGACCGCGAAACAGTGACACACTGCCTATCGTCACGACGATGGAAGGCAGGGCAAAGCGAGTGACCAGCAAGCCATTCAAACTGCCACAGGCTGCACCAGTAAATATGGCGATGAACAATAAAGTGTAAGCTGGGAAACCATGTGAATTCGCCAGCCCCATGGCAACTGAACACAATGCCAATATGCCGGACACAGAAATATCAATCTCGCGGCAGATGATCAGCAAGGCCATGGGCAAGGCGATCAGTGCTTTTTCACTGAAGTTGAACGTGCCATCCGCCAGATTGTGCAAATCAAAAAAATTCGGCAACACCAGGCTGTTGATAATGAAGGCTGCTACAAACATTATAGCCAGCAGAGTTTCCCAATGCGAGAAGATTTTTTTTAACTGAAAATCTTCGCGGTCGCGTATGGTGTAGCGTGAGCTGTTATTTGATGGTGTCATGGTGGTTGTGTTCACGTACTGCTCCTGATTGCATTTTTTTTCAGCAGTTGCAAAGGCAAAATCTGGCGGCTGCTTTTTTTATTGCTACGGGCATTGATCATGACCGCGGTAAGTATCACAACGCCGGTCAGTGCGCTTTGCCAGAAGGGCGAAATTTTCATGATGGGCAGGGCGTTGTTGATGACTGCCAGGAACAGTGAGCCCAGTACTGCACCAGATACTGTACCCGCACCACCGGCGATATTGATACCACCAATGACGCAGGCTGCAATCACGGTAAATTCAAAGCCATAGGCAATTTCCGTATAGGCCACTGCGTAACGTGCCACCCACAGGTAACCACATAAGCCAGCCATCAATCCTGACAAGCCATACGTCCAGAACAGGCGGCGCGGGGTAGGGATGCCTATATAGTTGGCAGCATTTGGTTGATTGCCAATGGCATACAAGTCCCTGCCAAAATGCGTATAGCGGGCGAGATACCACATCGCAGCAATAACGATGACGGCAATCCAGACCAGGTGCGTAATTCCCAGTAACTGACTGAGTGGAAAGGCGATGAAGGCGGCAGGCATCTGGTGTGACGATACCCAGGCACCACCAGACAATACAAACACCAGGCCGCGATAGACGCTCATGGTGCCCAGCGTTACGACGATAGGCGGCAGACCCAAATAACCGATCAGGTAGCCATTGATCAATCCCAGGCCAAGGCCTATGATGATTGCCACCAAGATAATCAGTAGTAGAGGTAGATCAGGAAGTTTGGAAGCCAGCAAGGCAGACATCATGCCTGATAGCGCCAAATTGGATGCCACTGATAAATCGATGCCACGTGTAATGATGACAAACATCTGGGTCACCGCCAGCATGATCAACAGCGTGCTGTCGGTCAGCAAGTTGGACAGACTTGATACACTGAGAAAAACAGGCGCACGTAGCCCAACAAGGACTATCAGAGAAACGATCATCAATCCCAGCAGAACTTCCCTCTGCTGCAAATACTTCAAACGGTTCATGCTATTTCCTCTGCCATTTCCTTTGCTATCTCCACTATTGATGCATCACTGCCAGACGCCGCAGCAACTACGCTCTCTGGCGTGGCATGTGCTCTGTCAAATATTTTTTTGATATGTCCCTGATGCATGACGATAACGCGGTCAGACATGCCCAGTACTTCCGGCAATTCGGATGACACCAGTATCACTGACAATCCGGTTGAAACCAGTTCGCTGATGAAACGGTGCACCGCAGCCTTGGAACCGATATCGATGCCCTTGGTTGGCTCGTCCAGGATGATGACTTTGGGTTTGGTTGCCAGCCACTTGCCCAGGATGACTTTTTGCTGGTTGCCACCAGATAGCTCGGCGATCAGTTGCGTCAAATGACTAGCCTTGAGTTCCAGTTGTTCGCTGTAGTGTCTTGAAATTGCTGCTTCTTCGCTGCGTCGCCTGCCGAGCAGGAAGCCTATGCGATCAAGGATAGGCAAGGTGATATTTTGCTGCACCGACATGGTCAGATGGCCACCTTGATGTTGCCGGTCTTCCGGAACATAAGCTATGCCATGGGATATCGCATCTTTGGCTGATTTGATGGCCAATACCTTGCCTTCCAGGCTTACGCTGCCAGTGACGCCACTGCTGAGTCCAAACAGGGCTTGCATGACTTCTGAACGGCCCGCACCCACCAGACCATAAAACCCCAGAATCTCACCTTTGCGCAAATAAAAACTGACCTTGTCAAACTCGGTAGGGTGACAAAAATCTTTTACCTCAAGCAAGGTGTCGCCTATGACCATATCTTGCTTGGGGAAGGTTTGATGAATGGAGCGCCCTACCATGAGAGACACCAGATCCGGTTCAGAGATATCAGCCAGTGCTCCTTCAGCAACAAAATGGCCATCACGTAAAACGGTGTAGCGATCGGCTACAGCATAGATTTCATCAAACTTGTGTGAGATGAAAATCACTGCAGTACCGGCGGCGCGCAATTGCCTGATGATGCGGTAAAGCTCTTGAATTTCCCGTTGTGACAGCGATGCGGTCGGCTCATCCATGATGACCACGCGTGCATCTTGCGAAAGGGCACGGGCAATTTCGACAAAGTGACGCTGAGCCACACTCAGGTCCTTGACCTTGGCGCGTACCGGCAGCGACACTTCCAGTCTGGCAAACAGTCTTTCAGACTGCGCTTCCATCAATACCCAATCTACCCGGGCCGGAAAGCCGCACATGGGCTGGCGGCCTATGAAAATATTTTCTGCCACCGTCAATTCGTCAAACATGACGGTTTCTTGATGAACAGCAGTAACACCTGCCAGCATGGCATCTTGTGGATTGGCGAAGCGAACTTGCTTGCCCGCGATATGTATACTGCCGCTATCCGGCTGATAAATGCCATTCAGTGTTTTTACCAAAGTGGATTTGCCAGCGCCGTTTTCACCTATCAGTGCCATGACCTCACCTGCACGCACATTGAGTGCAACTTCGTGTAATGCAATGACGCCTTGAAAGCGTTTGCAAATACCGGTCAATGTCAGAATAGGTGCCGCAGGTGAACCATCCGGGGCGATGGGAAACGGGTTGTGCTCGTTCGTCATTAAGGTCATTAATATAAGGCAAGGCAATAATAGAAAAGAAGTCAGTTGCCTGCGTAAAAAACTGGCAAGCACAAGCATGTGCTGCTGGCATAAATTTTCACATGCAACTGGTTCTATTTCCAGACAGCCCGTTGAAGTGCATCACGGGCCGGTACTGAACAAGTGTCTTTACTTAAAATATCTTGGAGAATTGTTCTACGTTCTCTTTGTCGTAAGTGAAGGGTGGGGCCATTGCTGCTTCACCGTTGGCATCAATCTTGATTGTACCCATGCGGCCTATGGTAAAGCTGCCACCTGCCTTGGCATCTGGATTGCCTTTGATAAATTCATTGGCGATATAAGTCGCAGCGTAACCAAGGTCAATGGGATTCCAGATGGCGAATTCCTTAACGGCACCGCTTTTGACGTGTCCCGCCATTTCTGATGGCAAGCCCAGTCCGGTAACGAATACCTTGCCGACCAGTTTTTCATCGACCACGGCCTTGCTGGCAGCGTTGATGCCAACAGTGGAAGGGGAAATAATCACTTTTAGATTTGGATTGCTGCGCAACAGGCCTATCGCTTCGCGGTAACTTTTATCGGACTGGTCATCACCATACACAGTTGCCACCAGTTTAAGGCCGGCAAACTCAGGTTTTTCCAGGCCTTTTTTCATGACATTAATCCAGATGTTCTGGTTGGTCGCCTGGGCAGATGCAGACAGGATGGCGATTTCACCTTTGCCACCAGTCGCATTGGATGCCATTTTCAGCTGCTTGATACCTATCAATTCAGCATTGGATGGATTGAGCTGCATCAACCGGCCTTCTGGCGCGATCCCGCTATCGAAAGAGATGACCTTGATGCCGCGTTGCATGGCTTTTTTGGTGATAGGAACCAGCGCATTGGCATCATTTGCTGAGATGGCGATGGCATTGACCTTTTGACTGATCAGCGAGTTGATGATTTCTATCTGGCCTTCAGCACTTGGGGTGGTTGGGCCTGTATAAATGATTTCTACATTACCAATTTGTTTGGCTGCTTCTTTGGCACCTTCGTGTGCAGCGTCAAAAAAACCATTGCCCAGATTTTTAACCACGATGGCAATTTTTATTTTGTCTGATTTCTGTTCGCAACCCTGCATGGCACCCAGCATGCTCAATGCAATTGCTGCCAGTATCACTTTTCTTCTTTTCATCAAACTGTCTCCGTCTGGAACATGCTTGCAGACTCAGTGTCATAAGCATTTGTAAATTTATTTAATATGTCTTTTGCTGGCAATTCTTCCGGTGCTACGGTAATGACTTTGACGCCAGACTGCTCAAGCAACTGTACGGCAGAGTCAGACGCGTAATGATCAGTGATGAGGCAAGATACGCGATTCAAGCCACATAGGATGAGACCAGCTTTTTTTGCGAATTTGGAGCTGTCTGCCAGAACGATCAATTCTTCGGCCTGGCTGATCAAACGTTTTTCAGCCTGTATCAAGAGCGGATCTACTTCCATCAGGCCCAGCAATGACAGACCATAAACACTCATGAACATTTTTCCAGCGTAATGATGCTGAGTGATGTCATTGTCAAAAGGGCTGAGGATGACATTCTGTTCGCGATACACGCGACCGCCAGGAACGATGATTTCATTTTCACTGGAGACCAGCAGGCGCTCTGCCATCATGAAAGAATTTGTCAGTATCTTGAGCTTCTTATCGACCAGGAACTCAGCCATCATGAAGGTCGTCGTACCGCCATTGATGATGATGGTTTCACCGTCATTGCACATGTTTGCCGCATAGCGTGCGATTGCCCGCTTTCTGTCGGCATAACATTTGATATTGTTCTGGAAGGTCTCGCTGGTGAGCGCAATTGATCGTTTTACCTGCTGCAGGTTTTCTGCGCCACCACGCGTACGGGTAAGCAGATTACGGGCTGCAAGCCAACTGATATCGCGCCTGACAGTAGCGGGGGATGCGCTGAGCCATGTTACCAGTTGCTGAACGCTTGCTGAATTATGCTCGGCGAGCAGCTTCAGCAAACGCTTACGGCGTTTGTGATTTACCATTTTTGTCTCCGTCTGTTGCCGTCTATTATCTTTATTGCGGCATGCTACCAGTCATTATTTCGTAGTAATTTGCTGGCGTATAGCGAGACTAATCACTTAAAAATCGCGCGTCAATCATAAATCGATCAAATAACTGATTATTTTCCTATGCATTAATCTGGCTATGAAAATTTCAATCATCATGCTGACTATTGTGACTTCGATCAGCTTCTTGATTACTTCTGTATTGACACTCAAAGCTGGCTGTTTTCTACTGACTGCCACTGCCAAAACGGACAAAATGCTTCAAATGAGCAAGTGATGTGATTGATCCGCTCAGATCTTGATCACTCAAGGCTTCAGGCTAAAGAATTTGTCATAAAACACTAATTAATCACGGAGAATGTATGACCTCAACGATGCAAACCGAGCAGAAGAAGCCTATTACTTCACTTTGGGACGATGCATACGCAGCTGGCCTGACTGAGCCAGAATTATTGCTGTATCGCTCAAATCTGCTCGGCTCTGATATGCGCATTACTAACTTTGGCGGTGGCAATACCTCTGCGAAGGTGATGATGCCGGATTACCTGACTGGCGAGCAGGTAGAAGTACTGTGGGTCAAAGGTTCTGGCGGTGATCTGGGAAGCATCAAGATGGATGGCTTCTCAACGCTGTACATGGATAAGTTGCACTCCCTGAAAGGCCGCTATCGTGGACTGGCGCTGGAAGATGAAATGGTGGCTTATTTGCCACATTGCACCTTCAACCTTAACCCACGCGCTGCCAGTATCGATACACCATTGCATGCGTATATCAATCGCAAGCATGTTGACCACATGCATCCTGATTCAGTCATCGCTATTGCGGCCTGTGCCAATAGCAAGGATTTGACGCAAAAAATATTCGAAGGTGAGCTGGGCTGGTTGCCATGGCAGCGCCCTGGCTATGATCTGGGCTTGAAACTGGAAGCAGTTTCCCAAGCGCAGCCGAATCTGAAAGGCATCATCCTTGAAGGTCATGGTCTGTTCACCTGGGGTGATACTGCCAAGTCTTGCTATGAAACCACGCTGGCAATCATCCAGCGTGCCGAATCATGGCTGGAAGAAAATAGCCGTAAGCCAGCATTTGGCGGTGCCAAATACAGCGCGCTGCCAGCCGCAGAGCGTGCCAGCCTGGTTGCTCGCCTGATGCCGGTGCTACGCGGTAAAATCAGTAAAACAGAATTCAAGCTTGGTCATTTTGATGACAGCACAACTGTGCTGGATTTTGTCTGCAGCAAAGACTTGCAGGCATTGGCAGCGCTGGGTACATCTTGCCCTGATCACTTCCTGCGTACCAAGATTCGCCCGTTTGTGATTGACTTTGATCCTTCCCATCCTAACTTTGATCAACTTTTGAGCGGCCTGGATGAGGGCCTGAATCAATATCGCGCAGATTATGTCGCCTACTATGAGCGTTGCAAGCACGAAAATAGCCCGGCAGTGCGTGATGCCAACCCGATTATTTACCTGATCCCTGGCATAGGCATGCTGTCGTTTGCCAAAGACAAGGCAACTGCGCGGATCGCTGGAGAATTTTATGTGAATGCCATCAATGTCATGCGCGGTGCGAATGGTGTTGACAGCTATGTAGGTTTGCCAGAGCAGGAAGCCTTTGATATCGAATACTGGTTGCTCGAAGAAGCCAAACTGCAACGCATGCCCAAGCCTAAAAGTCTTGCTGGCCGCATTGCACTCGTCACCGGCGCCGCCGGAGGCATCGGTCAGGCAGTGGCACGCCAGTTGTTGCAGGAGGGCGCTTGTGTCATGTTGACAGACATCGATGGCGAGGCATTGAGCCAGGCACATCAGGTCTTGTCCAAAGTGGCAGGTAAAGACAACGTAGCCATCGTCAGTGCCAATATCACCCTTGAAAGCGATGTAGACGCCATACTGAATGAAACTTCCTTGCGGTTTGGCGGTATCGATTTGCTGATCTCGAATGCCGGTATTGCATCGTCGGCACCGCTGGATGAAACGACACTGGAAATCTGGGAGCGTAATCAGGATATTTTGGTCAAAGGCTACTTCCTTGTAAGTCGCAGCGCATTCCGTATCATGAAACAACAGCAAATCGGTGGCAGCATGGTGTTTGTAGCCAGCAAAAACGGCTTGGTTGCCTCGGCTGGCGCATCTGCTTATTGCACCGCAAAAGCGGCTGAAATTCATCTGGCGCGTTGCATCGCCCTCGAAGGCGCCGCCCATGGCATACGTGTCAACGTGGTCAATCCGGACGCAGTAATCCGCGGTTCACGTATCTGGGATGGCAAGTGGAAAGAAGAACGTGCTGTCTCGAATAAAATCGATGCAGATGATATCGAAGAATTTTATCGTCAGCGCAGTATGTTAAAACTCAGCGTATTGCCGGAAGATATCGCAGAAGCAGTGTATTTCCTGGCCAGCGACAAATCTGCCAAGAGTACAGGTAACATCATCAACGTAGATGCAGGCAATGCCGCTGCATTCACGCGCTAAAATATAAAAAGTAGATTGACCTGAGTTAGATATCTGATCAGGTCAGCAATGAGACGGAGACATAAGATGGATAAAGTAATTGACCACGGCCAGGTGGCAGAACATAACGCCAAACTGCAAAATAATCTGGATGCCGACTATGCTGCCCTGGGCAGCATCCTGGCCAGACGCGGACAGGATATCGAACAACTGACAGCCAAAGCCCAGACCTTTGCCGTAGCCTTGCCAAGCTGGGGTGTTGGTACCGGTGGTACCCGCTTTGCACGCTTCCCAGGCAAGGGCGAACCACGCGACGTTATGGAAAAACTGGAAGACTGTGCTGTCATCCATCAACTGACACAGGCTACGCCTACTGTATCCCTGCATTTTCCGTGGGATAAAAACAGCGATCTGGCGGCCATGCGTGAATTTGCCAGCAAACATGGCCTGGGATTTGATACCGTCAATTCGAACACCTTCCAGGATCAGGCCAATCAGGAACATACATATAAATTCGGCAGCCTGACAGCCAATGCCAAAGCCGTGCGCGAGCAAGCGGTAGCACACAATATCGAATGTATAGAATTGGGTCGTGCACTGGGTTCCAAAGGTTTGACCGTATGGGTGGGCGATGGCGCCAATTTCCCGGGGCAGCACAATTTGCGTGGTGCACTTGAGCGTTATCTCGACAGCATGCGCGACATCTACAAGGCACTGCCTGCAGACTGGCTGATGTACATCGAGCACAAACTGTTTGAGCCGGCATTCTATGCCACCACGATTGCTGACTGGGGTACCAGTTACGCCTGTGCTACCGAATTGGGCCCTAAGGCAAAATGCCTGGTTGATCTTGGCCACCATACGCCAAATACCAACATAGAAATGATTGTTGCCCGCCTCGCGCAATTCGGCAAACTGGGTGGTTTCCATTTTAATGACAGCAAATATGGTGATGACGATTTGGATTCCGGCAGTATCAATCCTTTCCAGCTGTTCCTGATCTTCAATGAACTGGCCGACGTAGCACAGCGTGACGGTGACGCCTTCAAACCATCTTACATGCTGGATCAGTCACACAATGTGACCGATCCTATAGAAAGTCTGATGTCCAGTGCTATCGAGGTACAACGTTCTTTTGTACAGTCTGCACTGGTAGACCGCAAGGCATTGAGCGCATATCAGGAAAACAATGATGTGCTGCTGGCAGCACAAACACTGAAACAGGCGTTCCGCACTGATGTCAGTCCTATCCTTGCTATGGCACGCGCCCGTTCCGGTGCGGCTATTGATCCGGTTGCCTGCTATCGTGCAACTGGCTATCGTGAAAAACAGGCTACACTCCGTCCACCAAAGGCTGGCGCCAGCGGTAGCGGTATAGTCTGATTCAACTCCCTCTGAAGCCTGTTTGCTGTTGCGCATTCTTGCGTAATGGTGATTTGCTTCAGGGGGATTTTTTTCATAGCCATGTCTCCGTATGGAATGGGCGTAGCGATAAGCTGATCTCCATCCAGGATAGACACCTGCTTTCTGTTTGTCTGGACTATCTTTTCTATGACCAAGCCTACCTTGCCTGTATTTGCAGTTAACGAATTGCGCACCTGCGTCCTATTTTCTCTTGCCATGCTGTGCGCTGGACCAACAATCGCACAAACCAGGGCAGCAGCGAATCTTCCATCTGTGAAAGAAGTCGTCAAAGCCTTCGCCACGCCCCCCGATGATGCGCGCCCCATGGTGCGCTGGTGGTGGTTTGGGCCATCAGTGGAAAAAAAGCAACTGGAACGCGAAATACTGGAGATGAAGGCAGGTGGGTTTGGTGGCTTTGAGATTCAGGCCGTCTACCCCATGGAACTGGATGATGCGGCCAAAGGTACACACAATTATCCATATTTGTCGAAACAGTTTCTCGAACACGTCAGTTTCGCCAATGACAAGGCACGTGCCAACAAGCTCAGGGTAGATATTACCCTGGGTAGTGGCTGGCCATATGGTGGCCCGCATGTGAGCGTGTGTGATGCAGCCAGCCGTTTGCGGGTAGCTGTGATCGAACTGCCCGCCGGAAATGAGAGTTTTGCCTTGCCAGCCATCATGAATGGCGAGAAATTACTGGCCAGCTTCGTTGCCGATGGTACGCCCAAGCAATTGGATAGCAGCAAACTGACCTTGTTTGAACCACAGGTGGTGCCAGGGAAAAGTGGCCGTGCCAGCGTCAAAGCAGCATCCGGCGACCGCGTTGTGGTCTTTTATATCGCCAGCCGTACCGGCCAACAGGTCAAACGTGCCGCGTTGGGCGCAGAAGGTTTCGTGCTCGACCATCTGAGCCGCAACGCCATTGATCATCATCTTAAAACCGTGGCTGAGCCGCTGTTGAAAGCCTTTGGAAAAAATCCACCTTACGCCGTATTTTCTGACAGCCTGGAAGCCTATGGTACAGACTGGACTGATGATTTTCTGGCCGAATTCCAGCGTCGACGTGGCTATGACTTGAAACCACATCTGCCAAAAATTGAATCTGGTATTGGCACAGATGCCGCAGCGATACGGCGTGACTGGGCATTGACCCAAACCGAATTGGCAAACGAACGTTATCTGGTGCCCGTAAATCAATGGGCAAAAGCGCATGGCACCCGTTTCCGCTCCCAAACCTATGGTGAACCGGCTGTGACCATGTCCAGTAATAAACTGGTCGATTTGCCTGAAGGCGAGGGCTATCAATTCCGCCAGTTTTCATTTACACGCTGGGCAACTTCGGCAGGTCATCTGTATGGCCGCCCCGTCATTTCTGCTGAAACCTGGACCTGGCTACATTCACCTGCATTCAGCGCAACACCGCTGGATATGAAAGTCGAAGCTGACCGCATGCTGTTGCAAGGCGTTAATCAGTTCGTTGGACATGGCTGGCCGTATACGCCACCAGGCACGCTGGAACCTGGTTATGCATTCTATGCGGCGGCGGTATTCAATACCCATCTGCCATGGTGGAATGTCATGCCCGACATCAATGGCTATCTGCAAAGAATGAGTTACCTGATGCGCCAGGGCAATCCTGCGAATCAGGTTGCCGTATTCCTACCTACAGACGATGTGTACGCAACTCTGTCTTTGGGTAAAGTATCGGTATCAGCAGAAATGGGCAAATATGTGACGCCTGAACTAAGTGCGCAGATACTGGATGCAGGGCATAACATCGATTACGTGGATGCTGAATCCGTGATGGAACTGGGTATCAATTATCCTGTTCTGGTTTTGCCACATGTAACCCGGCTGTCGCCAGCAGTCGTTACCAAATTGAATGATTATGTGCGTGCTGGTGGCAAAATCATTGCTGTTGGCAGCAAACCATCACTTTCGCCTGGCTATCTGAACGCAGCTAGCATCAGTGCAGAAGTTGTCACAGCATCAGATGCCTTGTTTGCGAATCAGGACAAGGTCAGCCTTGTTAGTAGCGACAGTGCAGTTGGCGCGGCCTTGAAGGCAGCGGTTCCGCCAGATATGGAACTGAGTGCTGAAAAAGAAAACATAGGCTTCATCCGACGCCAGTTGACTGATTCGGATGTCTATTTCATCGCCAATACCAGCAATCGTGATGTGACAGCGAATGCCACCTTCCGCAGCAACTACAAAACAGCTTACTGGTGGAATCCATACGACGGCAAGGTCAGCAATGCTGATGTCAAGCCGGTGTTACGCCTGGAACCGTATGAATCAAGAGTATTGGTGCTGACCGATACGCCACAAAATGCACAGCAGGAACCAAAACTGGCAGATGCCACCACCGTTGTAGATTTAAGCCGTGACTGGAAAGTGCAGTTCAGCGATAAACCGCAAGCGGCAAACATGTCCAGTTTGCGTTCATGGACAGAAGATGAAGCAACACGCTATTTCTCAGGTATCGCCAGTTACACCAAAGACCTGGAATTGAATGCAGCACAATTAAAGGACAGCAAAATCACACTGGATTTCGGTCCTGGCACACCAGTAGAGGTGACGCCAAAAGTACCGAGCGGCATGCGCGCCATGCTCGACAGCCCGGTACGGGAAGCTGCGGTCATCTTCGTCAATGGTCAACGCGCCGGTTCGGTATGGAAGCCGCCTTACCAGTTGGATATCAGTAAGCTGATGCGTGTTGGAAATAACCGCCTTGAGATACAGGTCGCAAACCTGGGATTGAATGTCCAGGCTGGCCATGCCTTGCCGGATTACCGCCTGCTGTCCGCCAAGTATGGACAGCGATTCATTCCTCAGGATACCCATCTGATACAGGCTCAACCTGCCGGCATTCTTGGACCAGTCAAACTGATAGGCGCGAAGTTGCAATGAAATTGTTAGCCCGGCGCTGGTTGCGCCATACGGAAATGGTATTTGCATTGCCTATGCTTTTGCATCTGACAGTCGCTGCGGCATTGATGTCTTTATTGATCTTGACATCGTTTGCCGCTACAGCAAAAGAAATCAGTGCCGGCACCTATGGTGTCACCGGCGATGGCAAGGCGCTCAACACCCAGGCCATACAGAACGCCATTGATGCTGCAGCCAAAGAAGGTAGTACGCTGACTTTCCCGGCGGGCACCTACCTGACCGGCGCCTTATTCCTTAAAACTGGTGTAACGCTGCGCCTGGACAAGGGCGTTACTTTGCTGGGTTCACAAAACATACAGGATTATCCTGTCATGCCTACCAGAGTTGCCGGTATAGAGATGAGCTGGCCAGCAGCATTGATCAATGTGTATGAACAAAACCGTGTCTCCATCACTGGGGAAGGTGTCATTGACGGTGACGGCAAGGTATTCTGGGAAAGCTACTGGAACCTGCGCAAGGCCTACGAGCCACGTGGATTGAGATGGGCATCGGATTATGATGCTGGTCGCCCACGCTTGCTGCAAATCTACAAGGCGTCGGATGTGCGTGTGGGCGATGGCTTGTTGCTGCGTCGCTCAGGTTTCTGGACCTTGCATATCTGTTATTCGAACAAGGTGGTCGTTGACAGCATCAGTATCCGTAATAACGAAGGTGGTCATGGGCCATCTACTGACGGCATAGACATCGATTCTTCCAAAGACATCCTGATCCAGCATGCTGATATTGCCGTCAATGATGATGCAATTGTCTTGAAAGCTGGGCGTGATTCCGATGGCTTGCGGGTCAATCGTCCGACAGAAGATGTGATCATACGCGACATCATTGTGCGCGAAGCAGTAGCTGGATTGAGTTTCGGTAGCGAGACTTCAGGTGGATTCCGCCGTATTGAAGCATATCGCTTCACGGTCATGAAAGATGTGCCGGTAGGTATACTGTTCAAATCGGCACATACACGTGGTGGTTTTGGCGAAGACCTGAACATTCATGACTTTGTCATGAATGACGTGCCAGTGGTATTGCGCGTGATCATGAACTGGAATCCGCAATACAGCTATGCCAAGATTCCTGATGATGTGAAGGATGTACCGGCTTACTGGAAAGTACTGGTCACGCCGGTACCAGAAAAAGACGGTATATCCAGACTGCGCCGTGTCAATATCTCCGGCATCAAGGCACGTGGCGCAAAAACCGCCTTTGAAATTGAAGGATATGCGCAAGCTCCGCTTGAGGATTTTAAGCTCAGTAAACTCGATATTGAAGCAAACACCGGTGGTTTTATCCGTTACGTAAAACGCTGGGAAATGTCGGATTCCAGACTGGTTTTTGAGGATGGCAAACCGGTAAATATTTCCGCAGATTCTGAGGTATCCGGGCTGACCGTCAATGGCTTCGGACCTGCAAAATAAGAATGAAGTAAACAACAATAAAATGAAGGAGAGCACTTTGAAATTTCAAAAAAAATACCTGATGCTTGCCAGCCTGGGTTTTGTCGGCAGCATGTTGCCAGCCCTGGCCTGGACGCAGAATTATCCGCTTCCTACACCAGCCATGCAAGCGATCATCGACAAGGATACTTCACGTCATTTTGGTGATGCACCTGCTGATGGCGGACCTCTGGCAACCGATCTGTCTGCAGAACTGGAACCAGCAGCGATAGAAAAAGTCTTGCGCAAGGTGGCGGATTGGCAACTGGCCCGTTCGCAGGCGCACTTTGGGCGCATCTGGACATCCAGCGTAATGTACACCGGCTTCATGGCAGCATCAGAAGCAACAAACGACAGTAAATATAAAGACGCCATGCTGGCCATGAGCCAGCAACATCAATGGCAACTGGCGAAACGCCTGCCGAATGCGGATGACCAGAGTGTGGCGCAGACTTATCTGGATTTGTATTTCATCAACAAGCAGCCTGAATTCATCGCCCCAACCAAAGGCGACCTCGATACCCTGATTGATCTGAAGACTCTTAAACCAGGTGACGATCGTCTGCCATGGTGGTGGTGTGATGCCTTGTTCATGGCACCGCCGGTATGGGCGAAAATGTATGTGGCAACAGGTGAGCGTAAATACCTGGATTATGTCCATACCCAATGGAAAAACACTTACGATCTGCTGTACGACAAACAAGAACACCTGTATGCCCGTGACGTCAGCTATATCAACAAGACTGAACCCAATGGCAAGAAAATTTTCTGGTCACGCGGCGAAGGTTGGGTCATGGGTGGTATAGCCAGGACACTGGACTATATCCCCAAGGATGATCCACAACGTCCATTCTACATACAGCAGTTACGTGAAATGTCAGCCCGCATAGCGCAGTTGCAGGATGAAAACGGCCTGTGGCATGCCGGTTTGCTGGACCCCGCTACGTACCCCTTGCCTGAAATCTCTGGCTCAGCCCTGTTTGTATATGGCATGGCTTATGGCATCAATCGCGGCATTCTTGACCCCAAGGAATACCAGCCAGTAATCGCGAGGGCATGGAAGGGTATCCTGAAGCACGTCTATGCAGATGGCAGGTTGGGCGGCATACAGCAGACCGGTGCCGAACCAGCCTTTTACAGGCCCGCATCCAGCTTTGATTATGGTGTCGGTGGCTTCATGCTGGCCGCTGCCGAATTGAAAAAGATGGTCACAGTCAAACCAGCGAAATAACAGCAGGAGAGCCATTCATGATAACGCGTGCTTTCCGGATGAAACTGAAACCAGGCAATGTAGAGGAATATCACCGCCGCCACGATAATTTGTGGCCAGATCTGGCAGATGCATTGCGCGCTGCCGGTATCTATGATTATTCCATTTTTCTGGATGAAGAGACTTTGCATCTGTTTGGCGTACTCAAATTGCATCCTGATCACCAGATCGATGACTTGCCCAAACATCCTGTCATGCAACGCTGGTGGGATTATATGGCAGAGCTGATGGAAGTCGAGGCGGATAACCGTCCCAAACAATTGGCATTGAAATCTGTGTTTTATTTCGAGTAAATAAAAAATCGCCAGCCCATAATCTGATATGGGCTGGCGATTTTGATATGTGTTTTTCAGTATATTTTACTGCTTATTTCCCTTGTGACTGACTGTCGGCTTGCAGTATTTTTCTGTCCCTTAGCCATTCTTCGGCACGATGAGGCCAATCGGATGCATTGCCGTTACCAAGCCGCATAGCCATGCCATGTGTACCGCGTTCAAACAAGAGCATTTCCGCCGGTACGCCAGCTTTGGTCAGTGCCTGATAAAACAGGATACTGTTTTCGACTGGAACGGTTTTATCATTCTGGGTATGGATCAACAGGGTAGGGGGTGTCGCGCTGCTGACCTGTTTTTCTAACGACATCAGTTGCATGGATTCTGCGCTGGGTGATGCACCCAGCAAGGCTTTACGTGATCCTGCATGTACCGATGGGTCTTGCATGGTAATCACGGGATACATCAGTATCATGAAATCAGGGCGTGCATTGACACTATCAAGTGCAGTACCGGTTCGTCCCAAAGGGTGATCGAACAGGGTGCCAGCACTGGCCGCCAGATGGCCACCTGCTGAACTGCCCATCACGCCTATGCGATTAGGGTCTATGCCATATTGCGCTGCGTTGGAACGCACCAGACGAATGGCACGCAAGACATCCTGTAAAGGGGCAGGTTGACCAAATTCAGCCAGGCGGGATTTAAGCACAAAGCTGCTGACACCCAGGGTGTTGAGCCAGTGTGCGTATTGCTCGCCTTCACGCAGGGTAGACAGACGTACATAGCCGCCGCCGGGGCAAATGATCACGACGCTGCCATTTTTTCTGTCGGCAGCAGCAGGATAGAAAGTCAGGTTCGGTTCGCTGACATTTGAAGTGCGACCATCAGCCACTTGTTCTGGCCCTATGCTTTTCGCGCCCGGTACGCCTTCTGGCCACAAGCTGATGGCACTGGATTGTGCATGAGAAGAAATGGCCGACAAGGCCAGTAACAAAGTGAAAAAAAGTCGTTTCATGGCAGTAAATGAAGTATGTTATAAAAAATATCGATTCCATTTGAGAAAGAACATCATGCGTCAACTTTCCCGTTTTTTGAAGCCTTTTCAATTATCAGTATTGTCGGTTGCATCCATCCTGTCTGTCATGGCCAGTCCCGTTGTTTATGCGGATGAACTGTTCAATGGCCGAGATTTCAAAGGTTGGGAAATCCAAACCACACCGGCTAGCAAGATTGAAGACGTGTTCAGCATCACAACTGACGGCGTGATCGCTTCTGCCGGCAAACCTTCGGGTTACATCGCGACCACGGAAAGCTATAAAAATTTTGCTCTGCATGCAGAATGGCGTTGGACTGGCGCGCCCGGAAATGGCGGCGTTCTGATACATGTCAGCTCTGGTCCCAAAGACAAGGTCTGGCCACTGAGCCTGCAAATTCAAACCAAATACAAAAATGTCGGTGACTTGCTGCCCATGGCCGGTGCCAGCTTTGCCGAATCCCTGACAACGGCCGAGGGAGCGTATCCTCCCATCAAAGCAAAACTGGCCGATAGCGAAAAACCCGTTGGCGAATGGAATAGCTGCGACATTCTAGCCAAAGATGGATCGGTTGAAGTCAGGATCAACGGCGTAGTGCAAAACAAAATAAGCAAATCAAACCCAGATTCTGGTCACATCGGTTTTCAGCTTGAAGGCACCGCGTATGAATTGCGCAATGTACGCATTCAAAAACTCGATTGATGCTACCAAGCCAAGCCATGTGGGTAACATGACCTTGATATTCAATCAATTAGGCACAGGGATAATACAGATATTCAGTGTCCGGTTATCTGCAGACAGCATGGCCGACTGGATTTCTATCTTTTTCCCATCCGGGCTAAAGGTAGGGTGAGGGTGGTCTGCCGCTGTATCCTTGTGCCCGGTGCTGAGCATACTCATCTTGCCGTTCAGGCGGTCTATCAGATAGATACTGCGACTGAAATCATCGCCAACTGCCCAGCGGCCATCGCTTGATCCATGCACATGCCATAAGCCACTGCCTGATGGTGTTTGTCCAGCAATACGCATTTCACGTGTACGCAAATTCACAATGGCAAGGCCACTTGGTTTTTCGCGTGTGCCAGCATTGCCCCAACCCGTATCTTGCCCAGGATTAGCACCTTCAACGGCAGTGCCCTTGTTGGCACTATTATTTGTTCCGACGATACTGCGATGGCCCATAATCGCCATCGCCACTTCATCTTTTGAAATGACGGCTTCGTGGGTCACCCATTCATAATCAGCTTCAGGATACAACGGGCGCAAGCCACTGCCGTCTGCCATTACCACCCAGGTGCGCTGAGGTGATTTACCGCCAGTTTCCCAGCAAAAAATGATTTCACCCGGATTCCACAGATTCGCCTGAATGTGGCCGATCTGGAATGGCACTGAGATAACGTGGTGTATCTCCCCTGTCTTGACATGCATTTTTGCAATGCCACCGGGGCCCGCACCCATGTTTCTGGGACCGAAGCTTTTCTCTATACGTGCATTTTTAGGCAGATATTTTGCGGCCTCCTGCGACGTCTCACGGAAATATATCCATTCATCGGCAGCATCCAGCGCCAGGTCGGCGGCTTGCCCGACTTCAGCGGGTACCATGCCACATACGCGCTGGTAACTTTCCGGTGTTTTCATCTTGCCAGTTTTGCTATCGGCAAATACCGCCGCAAGATCAACCTCTACTAGTTCAAGTGGTGTAGCCTGGCGTGGCCGGACAGATTTTCCTTCGCGCGGAGATTTATCCGTGCTACGCATGAAATATAGTTTCATGGCACGGGTCGATACATTCAGCATGCCGGTATAGCCGCCTTCAGATACCTGTACGATATCCCCGGTTTGTTCATTGACGGCCATCGCTTCACCTTTTGCGATACCTGAGCGAAAGATCACCCATTGCCCATCGGAAGTCCATTGTGGATGGGTAGGATAGATTTTTGAATCACCATGCGGCTGGCTGGTCAGAAAGGTCAGCATGACCCCAGTAACCGGGTCTTTGACCACTTTGCGTTCACTGGGGAAACGATGCCCTATTTGCGCAAAGGCTGATGTGGACAAAAGGCAGAACAGGCACAGGAAAAGGTTCAGAAAAAGACTGGGCATGCGAGCAGGCAAGATACGAACAGAGATATGAACAGATAAGCGCTTCATGGAATTTTGATATGTGTGAGAGTAAACGGTTAAATCCCGGATGCGAATTTTCTCAACACGCTTGAGTGGAATGGCATCAGTGCCGCCTATTGTGCTTGGTTTTCAGGCAGTTTTTTCATAATTTGCACTGCACAATCAATAGTGATCATTTTTTTGATTCTTTAAGCAAGTCTTGCAGTCAGTTACAAGCTCTCGAATAAAATGAAATCATGTGTCGAGGCTGTTGATTTCCCCATATGCACTCACGTGTATGATGACCTTCAGTCTTTCGCTACCCGACGATACTTAACCATCATTGCCATCATCCATCTATGAATACCAATATGTCTGCGGTACGCCGCCTGATCTGTGTAAGTGTGCTGGGCTGGACTTGTTCTGCCCAGGCGCAAACCACACCGCCACCTGCGGTAAATACCGACCCTAATGCGGCAGCGCGTATTGTGTTACCCGAACCGGCGAATCCGCAATTGCCGTCGGTATTCTTGATTGGTGATTCAACCGTACGCAATGGTCGGGATGATGGCCAAAACAAGGGGGCAGAAGGGCAGTGGGGTTGGGGTAATCCTATTAAGGCCTATTTTCAGGCGGATAAAATCAATGTCGTTAACCGTGCCATCGGCGGTCTCAGCAGCCGTACTTATCTGACTGGTGGGCACTGGCAAAGAAGCCTTGCATTAATGAAGCCCGGCGATTTCGTCATCATGCAATTCGGTCACAATGACAATGGACCGCTTAACGACACCAGCCGTGCGCGTGGAACCATCAAAGGCACAGGTGAAGAGGTCGAGGATATCGATAATCTGCTGAAAAAATTACCAGAATCAGTACATAGCTACGGCTGGTATTTGCGCAAATTTATTACCGAGGCCAGAGCCAAAGGCGTGCAGGCCATCGTATGTTCTCCCATACCCCGCAAGAACTGGGATGCAAATGGAAAAATCAATCGCAGCAAAGCCAGCTATGGTGGTTGGGCTGAACAGGTTGCGAAACAGGAAAAAGCGGATTTCATCGATCTGAATGAAAACATTGCCGCTGCCTACGATGCCATAGGCAAGGATGAGGTGATGAAACTGTTCCCTGTAGTGACACCAGATGAACATACCCATACCAATCTGGCTGGTGCAGAATTCAATGCACGTGTTGTCGTGGCGGGTATCAAGACCTTGCAATATGCGCAGTTGAAAAAATATTTAAATGATAAATCAGTCGATCTCAAATTGACTGCAGCATCACTTAAATAGCATTTCAGAAAATGACACTCATGCCCCATTGTTTAATGAACCTGCGATCGGTTTGCATGGTGCTTGCGTCCATCGTCGTCATGACTCAGGTTATGCCTGCTGCTGCGCAATCGACTGAATCCACTTGCAACCTTGGCAAGCCTGGTAAATTAATTTACCAGGATGATTTCGATACCGATCTGAGGCAATGGCAGGTAGAGTCTGTCGACACAAAAAATTCCGATATCAGTGTTGGCAATAACCAGCTTTTGATAGATGCGGCGAAAGGTGCAACAGTGTGGTTCAAACAAAAATTATCTGGCGACATCTTGATCATATATACCCGCAAGGTAGTGATGGAACAGGGGCGCAATGACCGGCTGTCTGACCTGAATCAATTCTGGATGGCGACCGACCCGCGTGATCAAAACATCTTTACCCGCAAGGGCGTATTTGAGCAATACGATGATTTACGCCTGTATTACGCCGGTATAGGTGGCAACGCCAATACCACGACCAGGTTTCGCAAATACCAGGGCAATGGTGAGCGTAGCTTGCTGACCGAGTTGAATGAACGCGACACCTTATTGCAGGCAAACAGGGACTACGTCATAGAAACTGCGGTGTACCGAGGCTGCACACGCGTTCTGGTCGATGGCAAAGTGTTCTTTTCATACAGGGACAAAGATGCCCTGAGGGATGGCTACTTTGGGTTCCGCACAACACAATCCCGGCAACAAATACGTGACTTCAAGGTTTACCAGTTGGAATGAATACCCACAAGATTTATTTATAGAGCAAAAAAAGATGATAAAGATGAGACAGAGAAACCAATCCGGCCTACGTTCAACATTCAAATTATTGGCCATCGCAGGCATCAGCTGCATGCTGCCATTCAGCATGAACACAGTAGCTGCCGCCGGTAAAATAAATAGCGCAAACAACGCAGCCAAGCCCGCCAATGACGTCACCGCGCCCCTGCATTTGATGCAACCTGATTACCCAACGCCGTATGGGCAACCGACAGCAGAAGACGTCAAGAAAGTGCTGTACCGCGTACATGCCTATCTGGACAATGTTACGCCTGCCAAAATTATTGATGGCAAAACAAAAAAGCAGATTACTGATTTTTCCCAGATCAATGACGATACGATACTGGCCCCGGGCGATTATCGCCTGACCAGCTACGAATGGGGCGTCACCTACGCAGGCATGCTGCTGGCCGGCAGTGCCACGGGTGATAAACGTTTTAGCAATTACGCCAGTGAACGCCTTGGTTTGCTGGCTGATCTGGCACCGCATTACATTGCCCGTCTGAAGGCTAATCCGAAAAGTCCTTCACCTATCCGTTCATTGTTGCAGCCCCATGCACTGGATGATGCAGGTGCCATGTGTGCCGCCATGATCAAAGCTACCAGGGAAGGTGTGTCCAATAAACTGTCCAGCCTGATTGATATTTGCAGCAGCTACGTCAGCACCAAAGAGTTCCGTCTGCCGGATGGCACCCTGGCCCGCAACCGTCCGCAACCGAATACCTTGTGGCTGGATGATCTGTTCATGAGCGTACCAGCCCTGGCACAAATGGGTAAATTAACGGGCGACAGCAAGTATTATGACGATGCTGTGAAACAGGTCAAACTGTTTTCTGACCGCATGTTCAACAAAGAAAAAGGCGTGTATATGCATGGCTGGGTGCAGGATATGGGTGTGCATCCGCAATTCCACTGGGCCAGAGCTAATGGCTGGGCCGTCATGACCATGGTTGAATTGCTGGATGTACTGCCACCAGACCATCCTGGCTATGCCGACGTATTGGCGCAATTGCAGGCCCATGTCAAAGGTCTGGCGTCCTATCAACATGGCACAGGCTTCTGGCACCAATTGCTGGACCGTAATGACAGTTACCTGGAAACGTCTGCCACTGCCATCTACACCTATGCTATGGCACATGCCATCAATCGCGGCTTTATCGATAAACGTGCTTACGCACCAGTAGTTATTCTGGCGTGGAATGCGGTAGCCAGCAAAGTGACACAAAAAGGCCAGGTGGAAGGTACTTGTGTGGGTACAGGCATGGGCTTTGACCCGGCGTTTTATTACTACCGCCCGGTGAATGTATTCGCCGCGCATAGCTACGGCCCCGTATTGCTGGCTGGTGCAGAGGTCATCAACCTGATGAAGACCAATACCTTTGAAATCAATGATAGCTCATTGCAGGTCAAACTAGCGAAGCCTTGAATAAACCATGAATAAGCTCTGATTTAGTGATCTTCGAGGCTAGCCTGGAATAAATTGGTATCGACAATGCCTCATAAATCAGGAGGAGAAATGTTTGTGTTGAAAGCCAGCATAAAGGCAGGCATATTTTGTTCGGTAGTGCTTTTATTTGCGGCTATTGCCGTTCCGGTTTCTGCTGGCAATCAAGTCAGTATCAGCATTGATGCGAAAAAACCTGGCTCTGTCATTAATAAAAATGTTTACGGCCAGTTTGCAGAACATTTGGGCAGGGGTGTTTATGAAGGCATGTGGGTAGGACCAGATTCAACTATTCCAAATACAAAGAGATGGCGCAATGATGTTGTCGCTGCGCTAAAAAAAATACATGTGCCACTGGTGCGCTGGCCCGGTGGTTGTTTTGCGGATGAATATCATTGGCGGGACGGCATAGGCGTACGTGAGAACCGTCCAGTCAAGATGAACACCAACTGGGGCAATGTGGAAGAACGCAATGCCGTTGGTACCCATGAGTTTTTTGACTTGATTGATTTGCTGGGTGCAGATGCCTATGTGAATGGCAATCTTGGTTCTGGCACGCCGCAGGAAATGGCAGAATGGCTGGAGTATATGACGGGTGACGGCAAGTCAACTTTGGCAGAATTACGCCGCAAAAATGGCCGCGACAAGCCATTTAAAGTCGCTTTCTTTGGTATCGGTAATGAGGCCTGGGGTTGTGGCGGCAATATGAAGCTTGAGCACTACACCAGCCTGTTCAATCAATACGCCAGTTTTTTGAAAGCTCCAAAGGCTTATATGCCAAAAATCATTGCCAGTGGTGGTCATGATGATGACACCAGCTGGACAGATTATTTGACCAGGAACATCCACGAACAATGGAATATGCGTTTTGATGGTGTCAGCTTTCATTATTACACTCTACCAACCGGCACTTGGGAAAAGAAAGGCAAGGCGCTTGGTTTTGGGGAGGATCAATGGATATCCACGCTAAAAAATACATTGCGCATGGATAGCCTGATCAGGAATAACGTTGCCAAGATGGAGGTCAATGACCCCAAGAGCAAAATTGCTTTCAATGTGGATGAGTGGGGAACATGGTATGACGTGGAACCGGGTACGAATCCTGGATTTTTATATCAACAAAACAGTTTGCGCGATGCTCTGGTTGCTGCCTTGAATTTCAATATTTTTCATGCCCATGCAGCGCGTGTGCGTATGACCAATATTGCCCAGATGGTTAATGTCTTACAGGCCATGATATTGACTGATAAAGACAAAATTTTACTAACGCCAACTTATCACGCATTTGAAATGTATGTGCCATTCCAAAATGCGACAAGCTTGCCACTCACGATTAGCAATAACCATGAATACAGTTTTGGCAAAACCAGTATCCCTGCAGTAAGTGCCTCTGCAGCTCGTGCGCTTGATGGAAAAGTATATTTGTCGCTGGTGAACACTAATCCTAATGAGAGTGTTGAGATAGATATTGATGTTGCAGGCGAAAAAATAGAAGCTGCCAAAGGCCGCGTACTGACTGCAAAGACCATGGATGCACACAACACTTTTATCCGGCCACAATCAGTACAGCCAGACAGTTTTAGTTCCAGTGCAAAAGCAGGCAGGTTGACATTGAATGTGCCAGCCAAGGCGATAGTTGTGGTGGTGCTTGAATAATGGCGAGATACCTGTCGTTCAACTATCTGAAATCATACCAATGAGGAAGCTAGGGCAGGAAGCAGAGCCGACTGTCGTAATGTAATCAGACAAATAGTTCAGTTTAAAGGCGAATTGCGTGAAATTTCTCTGTTTGTACTTGATTGTTGGCATTTTATATTTGCAACCGCAATGTCAACTTGCCGCTGCAGAAGTCAGTGTGCACGACCCTGTGATGGTAAAAGAGGGAGGTACATATTACCTGTTCAGCACCGGGCCAGGCATTACTTTCTATAGCTCTACCAATATGAAAGACTGGCGGCCTGAGGGCAGGGTGTTCGATGGCGAACCTGTCTGGGCACGCAATATTGTGCCAGGCTTCAATGGCCACATCTGGGCGCCAGACATACAGTTCCACAGTGGAAAATACTATTTATATTATTCAATATCCGGATTTGGGAAGCTGACTTCAGCAATTGGTGTCACGGTTAACAAGACGCTCAATCCTCACTCGCCGGATTATCACTGGGAAGATCAGGGAATGATATTGCAGTCCGTTCCGGGGCGCGATTTGTGGAATGCCATTGACCCGAATATTGTCACCGACAGCGAAGGCCAGGCCTGGATGTCATTTGGGTCCTTCTGGTCGGGCATCAAGCTGGTGAAATTGAACGAGGCATGGACAGGTTTGGCAGAGCCACAGGAATGGCATGCGCTTGCAAAGCGTACTCGTCCGGCTTTTACACCGGATGAAACAGCTGGGCCCGCAGAAGTTGAAGCACCTTTTATTTTTAAAAGAGGGGATTACTACTATCTTTTCGTTTCCTGGGGCCTATGCTGTCAGGGAGAAAAAAGCACCTATCATCTGGTTGTCGGACGTTCCAAAAGTCTGACTGGACCGTATCTGGTATTACACGCGTACGAGACCGCTGATAAATATCTGCAAAAACTGAAAATTCTTGACATGCAATGGGACGCAGAACTATGGCCATTCGTTGATGCCGCTCAACTCGACACTTACCGCAGCGTACAGTTGCCAGGAAAATAGCTTGAATTATCCATCATGATTGTTCATATCGCATCATTGTGGGACAAAGTTTGCTGCACGTATTGAGTTAACTTTAATAACTCGCATCAAATAAAAAAGGCTTGCAGATAAGATATCTGCAAGCCTTTTTGTATTCATTGGTCGGGGCGAGAGGATTCGAACCTCCGACCCCGTGCACCCCATGCACGTACGCTACCAGGCTGCGCTACGCCCCGACACTGAGCGAAAGATTATAGTATATCGTGGCGAATTTTGCTATGTTTGGCCAGAAACTTCTTAAATGCTTGCCTTGATGAAAATATTTGTCCGATTTTATTCATTATTTGACTGAAATATTTTCATAATTCGGGAAAAACTGTGAAAATACCAGTCCTAGGTCGCCGTATTGCTACGGTGCTTAAAAACATTTCTGAATAAATACAAGATGACAATTAAAATCAGTCAGAACTTTGACGCGGGAGCGATCGAAGTCGTCAAGGCGGAACAAGCGGGGGCCATCGATTTAAATTTGCGCAAGGACAGCCATGCCGATATCTGGCAGTGGTTTCACTTTCGCTTGCAGGGTGCGCGCGGTCAGGAGACCGTCATGCGCATCCTCAATGCGGGTGACGCTACTTATGCCAAGGGCTGGGAAGGCTATCGCGCGGTAGCAAGTTATGACAGGGCCAACTGGTTCCGTGTTGATACCGAGTTTGATGGCAAGGTCATGACCATACGCCATACACCTGAGCGTGACAGCGTGTATTACGCTTATTTTGAGCCTTACACCTGGGAGCGTCACCTGGCCTTACTGGGTGGGGTAGAAAATTCTTCTATTGCGCGAGTTGAAGACCTCGGCAATACCGTTGATGGCCGTGACCTGAACCTGATCGTTGTCGGTGACCCTGCTGCTGAAAAGAAAGTGTGGATCATTGCGCGCCAGCATCCAGGCGAAACCATGGCTGAATGGCTGGTGGAGGGCACTTTGAATGCCTTGCTGGACCCATCCAATCCAATCGCGCGCAGTATCTTGGACAAAGCGGTTGTATATATTGTGCCTAACATGAACCCGGATGGTTCTGTACGCGGCAACCTGCGCACCAATGCAGCCGGTGCCAACCTGAACCGTGAATGGATGACACCTTCGCTGGAAACCAGCCCGGAAGTGTATTACGTCAAGAACAAGATACATGAAACCGGTTGCGACCTGTTCCTGGACATCCATGGTGATGAAGCCTTGCCTTATATCTTCGTGGCTGGCAGTGAAATGCTGGCAGGCTTTAGCGAAAAGCAGGCGCAGGAGCAGCAGCATTTTGTCGATAGTTTTTGCAAGGCCAGTCCTGACTTCCAGACCAAATACGGTTACGAAGCATCCAAATACAATGAGGATGTGTTGAAGCTGGCATCCAAGTATATTGGTCATACCTTCAAATGCGTATCGCTTACGTTGGAACTGCCATTCAAGGACAATGCCAATTTGCCGGACGCAGAAGTGGGTTGGGACGGTTCTCGCAGTATCAAACTCGGTGAAGCAATGTTGCAACCGATTTTGGCTACATTGAGTGCATAATTCCGGTATTTATTGATCGGAGTAGTAATGGGCGTAGAAATTGAACGCAAATTCCTTGTTGTGAATCAGGATTTCAAACAACAGGGGCAGGGCACATTTCTGCGCCAGGGTTATATTTGTTCTGATCCGGGTCGCATCGTACGGGTACGCATAGAAGCAGAGCTTGCGATGCTGACCATCAAGGGCATGTCAACGGGCATTAGCTGTGGCGAATGGGAATACTCCATTCCACTGGCCGATGCGCAAATCTTGCTGGATACAGTCTGTCAGCAACCTCTCATAGAAAAAACACGTTACCGCATTTCTATTGCTGACCTGGTTTGGGAAGTGGATGAATTCATCGGTGATAATCTCGGCCTAATCGTGGCCGAGGTCGAGCTTGAATCCGAGCAACAGCAATTTGACCGTCCGGCCTGGCTGGGGGACGAAGTCAGCCATGACAGGCGTTATGCAAATGCGAATTTACTCAAGCACCCCTACAAGGACTGGGCATAATCATGGCCAAGCTGATTTTCACTCAGCAGCTCAGTCGCTTTACTGAGGTTCCTGAGGTGGAAACCCTGGCTGATAATTTGCGCGATGCGCTGGAAGCAGCATTTCAGGTCAATCCTACTTTACGCGGCTATATCCTGGATGAACAGGGCGATCTGCGTTTTCATGTGGTGGTTTTTATCGACGGCAAACGCGTTATGCAACGCAGTGGCTTGCGTGACCCTTTAAATTCAAATAGCCAGGTCTATGTCTTGCAGGCTCTTTCAGGAGGCTAATGATGAAAGCAATGGTAGCGACCCGCAAGGGTTTGTTTGAACTGATCCATATTGACGGTAAGTGGAAGCTGGATCAGATCAGTTTTCTTGGTGAGCCTTTGAGCATGTGCCTGCATGACAAACGTGATGGTGCTATTTATGCTGCATTGAACCTCGGGCACTTTGGAGTCAAGCTGCACAGACGCGATGAAGGCCGTGACGACTGGACTGAGATCGTCGTGCCAGCCTACCCTGAACATGCCAAGACGGAAGATGACGTCGAATGGAAGCTCAAGGCCATCTGGTCTATGGAAACCGGTGGTGGTGACGAGCCTGGCGTGTTATGGGCCGGAACCTTGCCTGGTGGCTTGTTCCGCTCAGCAGATCGTGGCAATAGTTGGGAATTGGTGCGCGGTCTATGGGATAAGGAAGAGCGCAAGGAGTGGATGGGTGGCGGCTACGACACGCCAGGCATACATTCGATATGCGTCAATCCGCGCAACCCTCAGCATATCTTGTTGGGCATCTCCTGTGGCGGTGCCTGGAAAACAGAGGATGGCGGAAAAAATTGGGTGTTGTCTGCGTCCGGTATGCATGCTGCCTACATGCCACCTGATTTGGCAGACAAGCAAAATATCCAGGACCCGCACCTGATTGCACGCAGCAAATTCGCCAGCCATGTTTTATGGTGCCAGCATCACAATGGTATCTGGCGTAGTGAAGACGATGCTGTTAGCTGGCAGCAATTGCATTTGCCTGAAGGTATTCCAGACTTTGGTTTTGCTGTAGCGGCTCACCCGCGCAACCCCGATGTCGCCTGGTTTGTGCCTGCCGTGGCAGATCAAAAGCGTGTACCCCTGCATGGTGCCATGAGTGTCACGCGTACACGGGATGGAGGCAAGACCTTTGAGTCTTTGAGAAGCGGCCTGCCACAACAAGATTGTTATGATCTGGTGTATCGCCATGGACTGGCTGTGTCAGAAAATGGCAAAAACCTGTTGATGGCTTCGACTACCGGCAATTTATGGGCGAGCGAGAATGAGGGGGATGACTGGTATCAGATATCAGCTAATCTGCCACCGATTTACGCCGTTAAATTTTATTAATCTGGTCCACATGAGTCAATAAGGCCAGAGAATATACGTTGGCCTTATTGCATTTCAGGCGCTGGGTCTTTGTGGAATTCGCTGTGCCGGATCATAGAAGAAAGTTTCTTCCGCTATGCATTCACCTTCCCAGCGCTGATAGGCAAGTTCTTCCATCTGTGTAACACTGCCGTCCAACCACTCGAATCTGAAAATCCAACGGATGACGACATGGTCGCCATTCACCAATACCGGATGCACGCAGGTAGATGTTACTGATCTGGCGCGTGACATGACGGCATGTTCAGCGTTCACATGCGCCGCACGGCCTATTCTGGGCTTGGCCTGGTTTTCCTGCATGCTGGAATTTTCGGTATAAAACTCTTCACATGCTGCAGCATGTTCGTTCGCTTCAACTTGGGCGATGAAGCGCTTTAATGTGTCTTGACTGGGCATGGGCTCATTCCCTGAGAAATGGGTTTTAGCGGGATTAATAGACGCGTGAAATTGATTCTGCCACGCACACTGGTTTATCCTGGCCCTCACGTTCTATTGTTACTTCCCAGTTGAGTTGCGCACCATCCTTGATGTCCTCGATTTCCAGCAGTTTCAAGCGCGCGCGTACCCGGCTGCCGACAGGCACAGGGGAGGAGAAGCGAACTTTGTTGAGCCCATAATTAACCCCCATTTTGACGTAGGTAAGCTTGATGGCATTGGCAACCAGCATGGGTAGTAGGGACAAAGTCAAAAAGCCATGTGCAATCGGCCCGCCAAATGGTGACTCACGTTTGGCTCTTTCTACATCGATATGTATCCATTGGTGGTCGCCAGTCGCGTCAGCAAACGTGTTCACTCTTTCTTGGCTGATTTCTACCCACTCTGACTGAGCAACTTCTTGGCCTATCAAGTCTTTTAATTCAGCAAGGCTATTAAATTCTCTCATCATGTCTCCTTATTGTTTATTTTTTTAATCTGGACGACGACCAAACATGCCCATGCCGGCAATCGTGCAAACCAGCTTGCCCTCCTGGTTATGCGCTTTCCATAAAGTATTGATGACGCCGCGGTCTGGCTTGGATGTAGAGAGTTTACTGCCTGTAGTCTCGGCGGTGACAGTCAGGGTGTCGCCAGGGCGCACTGGCAATATCCAGCGTATTTCATCGACGCCAGGTGAACCCATGCTGCTTGAATTGGCCAGGAAGCCATCGACCACCATACGCATGATCATGCCGCAGGTATGCCAGCCGCTGGCGATGACGCCGCCAAAGATGGAATGACTCGCTGCTTCTTTATCGACGTGAAAAGATTGCGGGTCAAATTGCCTGGCAAATGTGATGATTTCTTCTTCCGTGACTACGCGCTGCCCCAGTTCTATAACTGTGCCGGGAACAAAATCTTCAAAATACCAGCGATCTGTTTTGATGCTCATAGTGTGTCCTCGTTGTTTCCTTATTGTTTTAAAAGGCAAAAAAAATCCCGAACACCGTCGGGATTCTTCTGCAGCATTCAGGCTGCGCTTTTAAAGCCGGGTTGTGCGACAAATCTGGCCAGGTGATGATCAGTGTCACCCAGTGTCAGCTCTATCGTGGTCAGGCGTTTGAACATGTGGGCAACCGGGAGTTCATTGGTGACGCCCATGCCACCATGCAATTGCACGGCTTGCTGGCCTATATATTTGGCTGCCTGGCCTATCCTTGCCTTGGCGGAAGATACTGTGCGGCGGCGTTCTTCGACATCATCAGAGGCTATCTTGACGGCAGCCAGCGTTGCCATCGAACGGGCCTGTTCCATTTCCATGAACATTTCTGCCATACGATGTTGCAAGACCTGGAATTTACCGATAGGTACGCCAAATTGCTGGCGGGTTTTCAGATAATCCAGGGTAGCTGCGGTAATCGCTTCCATGATGCCTATGGATTCTGCACACAGCAGGGTAACGCCGTAATCGGCCACCGCATCCAGTAATTCCCAGCCACCATCCACTGCGCTTAACAGCGCATCTGCACCGACTTGTACATTGCTGAAACTGATATCAGCAGCACGATAACCATCGATGGTGCGGTAATCGCGAAGGCTGACGCCTACTGCATTGGCATCAACGATAAACAGGCTGATGCCATTCGTATCGCGTTGTGCTCCGCTGCTGCGTGCAGAGACAATCAGTTTGTCTGCCTGGGCGCCGTGCAGCACCACGGTCTTGCTACCATTGAGTACAAAGCCATCGCCATTTTTGCTGGTCGTGGTGGCAATGTCAAACAGGTCATAACGTGATTGTCTTTCTCCGAGTGCATTCGCCAGCTTGACTTCGCCGCCAGCGATTTGCTCCAGCACATTTGTATGCTTGCCGGATTTTTTCAAAAACTCTGCACCCATGACAGTGGCAAAGTAGGGCTCGATAACAATGCCGCGGCCCAGTTCCTGCATGATCACCAGCATGTCGATGGCAGAACCATTGAAGCCGCCTTGCTCTTCTGGCACAGGCAGGGCCAGTGCGCCCAGCTCTGTCAGACCACCCCACGCTTTATCGGATATACCTTCAGCCGATTCTATAATCTGTTTGCGCTGCTCAAAGCCATAGTCTTTTTCTACCCAGCGACGCAAGGCATCAGCAAACTGTGTTTGTTCTTGTGTTAAGTTGAAATCCATTTTGCTCTCCTCACAGGCCCAGGATCATCTGGGTGATGATATTTTTTTGAATTTCGTTGGAACCACCATAAATGGAAGTTTTGCGGAAATTGAAGTAGTACGGCGCCAAAGGCGCAGCATCATCGTCACCGACTATGCTATGTACAGTCTCACCTTCGAGGAAGGCCGGATCAAAAGGCAAGCCGTAAGGGCCAACCGCTTCTACCATCAGCTCAGTCAGCCGCTGCTGGATTTCCGTACCCTTGATCTTGAGCAGGGAAGCTTCCGGGCCTGGGCGGCCACTATCTTGCGAAATGACGCGCAGAACTGTAATTTCCAGCGCCATTAATTCCACCTCCAGGCTGGCAACCTTGCTGGCATACACCGCATCATCAATCAGCGGCAAGCCGTTCTTTTGATGTTTGGCGGCGATGCGCTTGAGGAATTGCAATTCACGTTTGGCACGGCCTACGGCTGCGATATTCGTGCGTTCATGGCCGAGCAGGTATTTCGCATAGGTCCAGCCCTTGTTTTCTTCGCCTATCAGGTTCTCTACCGGGACTTTGACATTGTCGAAGAAAACTTCATTTACTTCATGGTCTTCGTCGAGCATGATAATCGGGCGCACTGTAATGCCCGGCGTTTTCATATCGATCAGCAGGAAAGAGATGCCTTCCTGTTTGCGTACACCAGTGTCAGTGCGCACCAGGCAAAAGATCATATCTGCGTGCTGGGCCAGGGTGGTCCAGGTTTTCTGGCCATTGACGATGTAATGGTCACCATCGCGCTCGGCGCGGGTTTTCAGGGATGCAAGGTCTGAACCTGAGCCTGGTTCTGAGTAACCCTGGCACCACCAGTCTTCACAACTCAGTATGCGTGGGAGGTAATAGTCTTTTTGCGCCTGGTTGCCAAATGCCATGATGACAGGGGCCACCATATTTACACCAAATGGCAGAATGGCAGGTGTGCCAGCGCGGGCACATTCTTCTTCAAAGATATGGCGTTGGGTGGCTGTCCAGCCTGTGCCGCCATATTCTGCCGGCCAACCTGTGGCTACCCAGCCTTGTTTGGCGAGTATTTTGTGCCAGCGAACAAAGTCTTCTCTGGATAGGCGTTTATGATTCAATACTTTTTGCTGCAGGTCTTGTGGAAGATTGGCTTCCAGGTAGGTGCGCACCTGATCCCGGAAGGCAAGGTCTTCTGCCGTATAGTTCAAATCCATGTTGTCTCCTGTTTTATGATGGCCGCAGCAAGCAATTAATAAGAAAGCAGAAAAAAGCACGACCGTTCAAAACTAATTGTACAACGGATTTTCACAAATGTGCCAGGCAAAATTGGCAGCCAATATTTGAGTAGTAAAAACTTGTTACAGGTGGGCTTAAGGCATTTGCATGGGCAAGAAGGCAATGCCATGCATTTCTACTATCTCGCCTTTAGCCAGGAAGCCAAAGCACTCATAAACGGGAATGGCATTCAGGGAAGAATTGACAGTGAAACTACCCGTATGCCCTTGTGCTGCAGCATACTGGCGGGCACGCTGCCATAGCTTGCTTGCCAATTTTTGCCTCTGATATGAGGGATGAACGAATAGATGGAATAGATGGCTCAGGTCTCGCATGGCGATGAAGCCAGCCAGCGTTTCACCGTGCAATGCAAGAATGTAGTGGTAGCGTGAATCAGAGAGATAAGAAAGTTCGGCAGATTCTGATACTGACTGTAAAAATAAATCCGCACCGCTGCCATCCGGATTGACGCAGAAATCCCGGGCGAACAACTCGATCAATTGACTGATGATCAATGCGTCAGCAGCCAAGCCATCCCGAAAATGTAATTCAGGGTTCATGCCGGAGATGGTTTGCTCGCTGTTATGTGCTGGATTGTCTGTTGCCGTCATCTATCGCCATCAAACTATACAATTCAATTTTTTCGTTTAGTGGAAATGAGTTGCACCCGGAGTTGGTGTGTCATCCGGCATCTCTGTATGTACCAGATCATTTTCCCGGTCTGCAAACAAGGGTGTGCCGCAATCATCGCAGAATTCCATCGCGAAAATTTCTTCCAGCTGAATAACGTCGGTAACACCGCATTCTTGCAAAATACCGGGGATTTCGCCAGCAAGTTGCTCGTTTTCATCCAGATTAACGGCAATGATCTGGTCTTCTGCCTGATACAGCGGCCAGACTACGCCATAGATCACTTCAGGAGCATCACGCAGGCAAAAACTGATGCGGTATTCATCAATTTGCCCGGGATTTTCCTGCTCACCAAAAGATGCAATGATGACGGTGAACTGATCTGCCTCTTTACCCAGAGTTTGTGTCAGATAAAACATGGCAGAACGTATGGTCGCCGGACGTATTCTGATATCTGCTTCACGACAAGCTGTGTAATAAGCTTCTGGCAGTAAAATCTCTATGCCGCATCCAGGTAACAGGCGCTTGATGGTTGCATCGGTTTGTTGCTGCCATTCCAGCAAAGCATCACTTTTGGCTTGTGCGCAATCATAGGGTGCGTCAATAGTTTGCCACTGGAAGAGTGGGGCGCCTTTTTTGACAAGCAACACACCAAGCACATACCGTATATCTGCCAAAAATGGAATGGTATGAGCACGTTCAGCTTCTACCGGTGCAGACACATGTTTGAGCATGGCCAGACTATGCCGCTCCAGCAAAGCATAGGTTTCTACGTGGCTGCGTGGCAATTGATCTATGGAGTACAAACCTGGCAGCAAGCGCAACTGCGCTTCATCTGCCAGCAAATGTGCGTTTAATTGCGTGTGCAATATGCTCAGCGTTTCTGTTGGGATTCTGCCCGAGGCAATTTCAAAACGCGTCCATGCCAATATGGGGGCAGCGATCAGCAAGCTGGTATAAGATTGCCCATCATGCTCAAACTGCGCGCAGGAGCTCACAGATTCCAGCGTTTCAGTCAGGACCTCATAGCCATTGGGATGAGTTTGGAACAAGTGTTCAGTCGCTGCCTCCAGCATATCCTGATGATGTTGCTTGAGACTCTTGGTCACCAGGGCATCCAGTTTGGCCTGCCAGTCCAGATCTTCTATACGGCTGGCAGATTGTGCAACTGCGAGCGCAAGATTGGCGACGCGCTGGCTTTCAGCGGCGAGTTTAAGACGGTTTCTTTTTATAGGGCGACGCATACTGAAATAGAGTAGAGGGGGTTAAGCCCATTGTAACGGCAATTTGCCTCGCCCCCGGTGAATGAGTTTATTTCTTTGCGTACTGTGTTTTTCCAAACAAAACTTCTCTTGCCTTGTCATTATTTTCCAGTGGTTTGCGCAAGTCAGCCAATACTTGCACGCCGCGTTGTACTGCAGGGCGCTGGCTGATGGTATCAAACCAGCGCTTGGCATTCGGGAATTCTGCCCAGTCTATACCCTGATTGGCAAATGAACGTGTCCATGGGAAAGTCGCTATATCGGCGATGCCATATTCCTCTCCTGCCAGATAAGTGGTTTTTTCCAGCTGTTTATCGATGACACCGTAGATGCGCTTTGTTTCGTTAGTATAGCGATCAACGGCATAGGCTATCTTTTCAGGCGCATAGATGCGGAAGTGATGGGCCTGGCCCAGCATGGGGCCAACACTGCCCATCTGGAACATCAGCCATTGCAGCGCTTCATATTTCTCCCTGTCGGTTTTTCCAAGGAATAATCCCGTTTTACCAGCCAGGTAAATCAGTATCGCGCCCGATTCAAACAGGGCGATAGGTTTGCCGTCAGGACCATCTGCATCAACGATGGCAGGAATCTTGTTATTTGGTGATATCGCCAGGAAATCGGCTTTGAATTGATCGCCAGCGCCAATATCAACTGGAATGGCGCGGTAAGGTAAGCCGCATTCTTCCAGCATGATGTGTACTTTGTGTCCGTTTGGTGTCGGCCAGGAATAAACGTCTATCATTGCATCCCTCTTTAATGGGTTGATGAAAACAACAAGTATCCATTATGCATAGATTCATGCATTTGCGCTTTAATCCAAAATAAAAGTGCTGCACCCGCATCTGACATGTTGTGCAACGACTTTATACTTCGGCTTTATACTCAATGCTCGCCAAGCATAAAGATAATATGAAAAAAACTGCACTGCCTGCTTTATTTGCCCTGCATATTGCCGTGTTTTTATTCGGAGCTGCAGGCGTGCTTGGCAAGTCGCTGGCCGTCAGTTCTTTAATGCTGGTATTTGGACGTACCTTGTTTGCCGCCTTATGCCTGATACCTGTGCTGGCATATCAGCGGCAATTGCATGTTCGAGATGTTTCAAGGAGCGTCGTCCTTTGCGGTTTTCTACTGGCGGTGCACTGGCTGACTTTTTTTGCCTCACTCAATTTTGCACCTGTTGCTTTTGGCTTGATGGGCTTTGCGAGTTTTCCTCTATTTGTGGCATTGCTGGAGCCGTGGTTTTTTAAAGAACCAAGAAGGGCGCAGGATGCCTGGGCTGCCTTATTCGTTGTCTTGGGCATGGTGGTGATGGTTAGTGGCACTTCTTGGGGTAATGGTGCACTCCTTGCTTTGGGGCTGGGGATATTATCCGGTTTCAGTTTTGCTTTGCTGGCGATGGTAAATCGCTGGCAGGGTAGCCATATCCCGCCATTTAAATTGGCCTTTCTGCAAAATGCTGTGGCAGCTTTTTTGCTTTTGCCTTTCGTAATATTGACAGGTGACCTGGCAGGTAACACCACACAAACCTGGTCGGGATTGATATTGCTGGGGGTGGTGTTTACCGCTTTGTCTCATGGTTTATTCATGTTCAGCCTGCGTCATTTATCGACCAGTTTTGCCAGTATCATGACTTCACTGGAACCAGTGTATGGCATGTTGCTGGCATTCCTGTTTTTGCGGGAAACACCGGGAATGCTCGAATTAACCGGCGCTTTCATCATCATGGCAGCCACCGCTTATGCCAGCTATCGGCACCAGGCACACTAGTTTGTTGACCGTCCAGGCCTGCCCCCGTCTTTTCTGCCAAGCCCATCATTTGTGTCTTTTTTGGATCAATTTTGATTTTGCATAGAAGTAGATAAAATAGTCTAGACAAAATGATCTAGACCATATAATCTACATCTTAATCAATTATCTACAAGAGCACGATATGGGCAAAATCATTTCACGTAAACCGACGGCTGCGGAGTTGGATTTGTTGCGCCTGATGTGGCAACTGGGACCATCAACCGTCAAGGAAGTACATCAGGCAGCGGTGCAGGACAGACCAGAGTTGTCTTATGCAACCATATTGCGGCTCATGCAGGTCATGCATACCAAGGGCTTGCTCAGCAGGGACGAAACTCAGCGCTCCCATGTCTATGCTGCGGCCCAGGCACAAGATTCTCTACAGACAAATCTCTTGAAAGATTTGATCCACAAGGCTTTTTCCGGCTCAGCCAAAGATTTGGTGATGGCAGCCCTGCGCGGCCATGTCAGCAAAGAAGAGCGGGAAGAAATTCAAAAATTGCTGAATGAGGATGAAAAATGAGCCTATTTTTTCAACACCTCGTCACTGCGCTGGGCTGGGCCTTGTTGCATTTTGTATGGCAAGGTTTGCTGATCGCCTTGCTGCTGGCTGTGTCCTTGTATTTTATTGGTTCTACCCAGGTAAGAGCACGTTATGCAGTTGCCTATATTGCCTTGCTTGCCTGCATTAGCCTGCCTGCCAGCGAATTTTTCCTGCGAGTCGATGCCGTACATGTCAGTAATGGATTCAATACACTGAGTGAAGTTCCTGCCTACTTGGGATTTGATGCTTCATCGGCATGGATGGGGTTTTTCCCATGGGTAGAAATGCATTTGAGCGATATGGTGGGGGTATGGTTCATCTGTGTCGCGGCTCTGGCAATACGTCTGTGCATGGGCTTGTTCTGGATTTCTGCTTATACCCACCCACATCGCAGCAAATCAGACTCACGATGGCAGTCGCGCATTGATCAAATGAGCGAAAAATTTCTCATCCGCAGCAAGGTGATATTCAGGGTAGTTGATGATCTCAATGGCCCTGTCACTGTCGGTATAGTCCGCCCCATGATACTCCTGCCCAGCGCAATGCTTACGGGCATGCCAGTTGATTTGCTGGAAATGCTGGTGGCGCATGAGATGGCGCACATCAAACGGCATGACTATTTGTTGAATTTGATTCAATCGCTGATAGAAATCATCTTGTTTTACCACCCGGCAGTTTGGTGGATATCGAGGCAGATTCGTAATAACAGAGAAGAAATTGCGGATGATCTAGCCGCAAGAGTTACAGGCGAACCGCGGCGTCTTGCTCTTGCACTTTCTGAATTGGCTAATTTCCAATTCATAACCCCTCAACTGGCCCAGGCGGCCCAAGGAGGAAATCTTATGTCCCGTATCAAACGTCTCATCAAACCTGAAGTAAGAACCCTGAACTGGAAAGCAGCATTCCTTATTCTTAGCCTAGTATCAAGTTCCTTGACCTTGTTTGCTCATGCCAATGTATCGTCTCCAAATGCTACAAAAGAAACTGGCACTGCGAAAGATGCCAGCACTGAAAAAATGCTTTACCGGGATGATGACAAGAAAGGTGATAAAAGACCCGTCATTGATTTTGCCAAATGTCGTCCCATGTATCCCAAAGAATCCATGGAGAAAAAAGAATCCGGAACGGTATATATGTCAGTGCTGGTTGGGGCAGATGGTGACATACTGAATACTAAAGTAGATCGTTCCTCCGGTTACCGGATGCTGGATAGTGCCGTGGTAGCTGCGTTGAGAAGCTGCAAAGAAAAAGCGATACCAGGCAAAATCAATGGCGAGTATGCGCAAATTTGGACGAAAGTGCAGTTTGTCTGGAAATTAGCGTAAGCATGTTTTAATGGTGGCAGGCTGACTGCCACCAGCTTTCAACTGGGAGATTGGCAGCATATCCCTTTACACATATCAACTGAAGTGCCTTGATGACTTGCAGCCAAATATTGCGGAGGCGGATGTTGAACTGAAGTCTTTCAAGGCTGCTGCAGACGAAACCTCGGAGCAGTTGGATGCACAATCCACTGAAATGCCAGTGTCAGACATCAATGTATGAGACAAATCTATCGTGAGCGAGTTGTTTTTGCCGGGCGCATTTATGTGTAAAAGAATCCCTTCATTGTATTAACATGACCATGCTTTATAAATATCAGAAAATCATTTATGCAATTAACCCATTTTACTGACCTGGGACTACGCGTGCTCATGTATCTGAGTCACAAAGACAGACAAGAGCCTGTGACAATCAGTGAGATTGCCAGTAAATTCTCCATCTCCCGTAACCATCTAGTCAAGGTGGTGCATTTTCTTGCGCAAAAGGGCTGGATCATTACGACCAGGGGGAAGGGGGGCGGCATGGCCTTGGCGCAAGATATAAAGTCTTATAGGCTAGGCAGCATTATCCGCGAACTTGAAGGTGGGGATGCATTGATAGACTGCGCCACTCCGCCATGTGCATTGCGTGGCAATTGCCAGCTTAAGTCTTTACTTGATGATGCATTGCTGGTGTTTTACACTAAGCTTGACCAATACACACTACAAGACGCTCTCGGCGGCCGGACGCAGGAAGCTATCATCATGTTGCATCAATCCGGTTTTATCGATAGTGCAAAATTCAAGCATCTTCCTTAAATGCCCTGGTAACTGACCAGCTATCTTCATGGGCGAGATACCATCTCATTCGTCATTGAATCTTGTATTGCTTATTCTTCATTATTATTTTTTAAAAAATGCTAATATGCTTACAAGGTCATGTAATAAGACCATCTGGCACGTAGGCGTGATGTTTTTGCAAGCAAGATAATTTCTTGGCAAGAAATAGCTACGGCTGGGACAGCGCCAATATGAGCATTTAGCTAATGCCAGGAGTTCAGATGACAGTATCCCAGATGCAAGCCCGCATTTTGATAGTCGATGATGAAACCGCACACATGCAGGCATTGTGTGATTTGTTGCGTGACCATAACTATGAAACTACAGGCTTTGCCAATGGCATCGAAGCGCTGGCATATCTTCGTAACAATGCATTTGACTTGTTGCTGACAGATTTAATGATGCCTGATCTTGACGGCATTGCCATGGTTGAGTCTGCCCGCAAGATTGATGCTGATCTTGCCTGTATAGTCATGACGGGTGAAGGTAGTATCACCTCTGCAGTCAAGGCGATGAAGGTCGGCGCACTTGACTACATTATCAAACCATTCAAAATTTCAGCAATCCTGCCCGTGCTGGTGCGTGCCCTTGAGACGCGTCAGCTGCGCATGGCGAATGCCAGACTGGAGCAGCAACTACGCGAACATACTGCCGAACTGGTAATCTTGAATCAGGATCTGGAGCAAGCCAGGATGCAGGCAGAAATTGCAAATCGTGCAAAATCGACATTTTTGTCGAATATGAGCCATGAATTGCGCACACCTCTGAATGCCATACTTGGTTTTGCCCAGATTCTGGCATCTGATAGTCTGCAAACCAGTCTTGATGAGAAAAAAGAATTCGCCAGGCACATAGAGGAAGCTGGCAGCCATTTGTTAGCACTGATTAATGAAATTCTTGATCTGGCAAAAGTAGAGTCAGGGGCGATGAAATTAACTGCAGAAGTCATCACTCTTGATGAGGTATTTGCAGAGTGTAAAACAATGATAGAACCGCTGGCCCAGAAACGCGGAATTAATGTCAGTTTTGCAGAAAACACTTGCCTGCATGTGAATGCTGACCGGATTCGCCTGAAGCAAGTATTGATTAATCTGTTGTCGAATGCCATCAAATATAACCGTCAAAATGGCACGGTCAGTGTTGTAGCACATCTGGAAGATGATCTGCATGTCTGTATTCAAGTCATCGACACTGGCGTTGGCCTTAGCACCGTTCAACTGGAAACCATTTTCCAGCCCTTTAACCGTCTTGGGCGCGAAGTATTCAATGAAGAAGGAACCGGCATAGGTCTGTCACTGGTCAAACACCTTGTCGAGGCAATGGATGGTCGCATAGGCATCAATAGCCAGGTAGGTTCAGGCAGTACATTTTGGGTCAGATTCCCCGGTTCTGCTGCCGACAGCCAATACCGGCAACCAGACATTAAAACGATGTTTTATGAGTCTGCGCAGGGCCCAAAATCAAGTACGCAAAAATGCCTGCTATATGTTGAAGATAATCCTACCAATCTGAGGCTGGTCGCCGAATTGATACGCCTGCGCTCTGACCTGATTTTATTGACCGCTACGGACGGCTTGTTGGGTATAGAGCAGGCACGCCTGCATTTGCCAGACCTTATTTTGATGGATATCAATTTGCCAGGTATAGACGGTATAGAAACCATGCGGTTTTTGCAGAGCGACCCGAGGACTGCGCACATCCCGGTCATTGCTGTGACTGCAAACGCAATGCCTGCTGATCTTGAAAATGGAAAAGCAGCTGGTTTTTTTTCTTACATCACCAAACCTATCAATATTGAAGAGTTTGGATTGGCGGTGGACAAAGCAATGGAGTTCGTTGCAAATAAAGCTTCGATTTAAAGCATCAGCATCGTCATGCTGATGAACACTTTTTAGTGTCTTACGTCAGAAAGGATGACCATGGAGCAGACATCAACAAATAGCCTTGCACACATAGACAGGTGGCAAAAGAACAGACAAAAGGCATTCAAGACTATCCCTTCTGAAGGAAAAGTAGTGAAATATCTGGGGAAAGAATTCCAGGTTTTTCCTGAAACCTTCTGGCCATTCACAGATAGCCAGCCGCTGGTGAAGAGTTTTAAAATTAAATCGGGCGAAAGCGTGCTTGATGTAGGTACTGGCTCCGGGGTGATTGCTATTTTTGCATGCTACGGCGGCGCCAGCAAGGTGACGGCTGTCGATATTAATCCTGCCGCTATTAAAAGTGCCAAACACAATGCAAGGCTGCATGGTTTTGAAAAACTCATGAGAGTCAAAAAATCCAACCTGTTTCAGGAACTGGAAGGAGAGCAGTTTGACGTCATTACTGCTAACCTGCCATTTCGCAACAAGCCCGCACATGACGTAGTCGCCAGTTCGCAATGGGATACTGATTTCAAGACGAATACGCAATTTTTTGCAGAAGTTGGCAAGTACCTCAAACCAGAAGGTCGTATTTATTTTTCTCAATCTAATTTTGGTGCCATTGATGAGATCAAGGCATTGGCAAAAGCTGCCGGTTTGACTGTCAGAACACTGGCGAGCGCAGCGGCAGACAAGGCAGAGACAAAAAAATTCTATGCCTTTGTGATGAGGCGTGCAAAGCAGCCGGGTTAATGATGGACGTCATAGACGCTGTCAATGATTTGCGCCAGATAGCGCATACCGATCTGGCCGCGCGGGTCAAGAACGTGGCAGTTATTCTGACGTCGCCCAGATCTGGCTCCAGCCTGCTTAAAAGCGTGTTGTCATCGCACCCCGGGATTGCCTCACTTGACGGTGAAATGGAACCATTTCTTGCGCTGACGAGAAATGGTTTTTCCTTTAATGCAGACAGCGATGCACTCAAGTCCATCAATAATCAAGACGTCTTGCTTGATAATATTTTTGATGACATGACTTTTCCCTCGGAGGGCGAGTCCGACTATGTATTTTTGAAAAACAGATGGCGTAAACGTCTGTTAATGCAGTTTCCAGCCTTATTCTCTGAAGAGCGGGCCTATCACCAACTCCTGCACGACCTGGAGGCGGTTTTTCGTCTGGCGACAGAAAAGAGTATGCAGGGCGAAGCTATGCTGCAAGATCTGGTGCTTTCGCGTGTGTTTAAAAGTGAAACCTGGAGACAGGATTATTACGACGGCAAAAAAAATCCTGCAGCCAGTCATTATTTTAATGAACCTTTCAAACTCGAAGAACCGCCATTCGTTATCCCTCGCCAGCATCGGCGACAGTTGGAATCTGCTGATGTTGAGCAAAAAATCTTGCTATTCAAGACCCCTCCAGATGTGTACAGGATAGGCATGTATGAACAGTTGTTTCCACATGCCAGGATCAGGTATCTGCATCTGACCAGGGGTTATGCGCAATCAGTGAATGGCTTGATGGATGGCTGGTTGTCACCGGTTGCTTTCTTTTCACATGATCTGGAGCGTATAGGACTCGATTTATCAATCAGGGGATATTCCGATACCGTGAGTTTTGGCAAACGCTGGTGGAAATTTGATTTGCCTCCGAACTGGCAAGAATACTTGAATAGCAGTCTGGAAGAAGTCTGTTTGAATCAGTGGTTATCCGCACATCAGGCCATTATTGATAGTCGGGTTAGCTCTTTGTCTGTTTCATTTGAAGAGTTTTTATCAGACCCTGCTGTAATCATGCAAAAAATTACTTCTTATCTGGGTTTGCCAGAAATGCGGAGTTTACCTGTTTTTCCAGTGACGATGGCGACGGAGGCACCCAAAATTCGACGCTGGCACAAGCGTGAAACCGATTTGCTACGCATGGGGAAAAGAAAGGATGTGCAAATGATGATGGATAGCTTAGCTTATTCCATGAATCCGGAAACCTGGTTATGAATAAACACTTACTCATTCCCTTTCTGACGGGGCAAAGAAGGGATGGTCTTGGCCGCGTTAATGACGTCAGTACACATCCCTGGGAAATATTGAATGTTCCTGAGTTCAAAGAAACCGCCATTTCTGACGCGAATGAAAAATTGCGCAGAATGGGGCAGATTTATGCAAATCTGGCTATCAGGGTCCAGCAAATCACTGAGCAAGGTGACCGGGCAGTGTGCATAGCTGGTGATTGTTTTTCTACTATAGCTGTAGTGACAGGACTGCAAAAAGCGGGCAGGCAACCTGACCGCATATTGTGGCTGGACGCACATGGCGATTTTCACACCTGGGAAACCACGCTCACCAAATACCTGGGCGGTATGCCTCTGGCCATGTTGGTCGGACGGCGCGACAGACGCAAGAATGAGCGCGATGCCATTGGCGCTTTTTTAAAGGAACTTGGTATCAAGGCTTATCCAGAAGAACAAATCATTCTGTCTGATGCCCGGGACCTGGACCCTGGGGAAAAAGAATTTTTGGAAAGTTCAAAAATCCGGACTTGCAAAATTGAAGAGATCAGCAAATATCTATCACTGGATGAAAACATTTATTTGCACTTTGATACCGATGTGATTGATGACAGGCCAGAAATGCCTGCACTTAAATACCATGTCCGGCAAGGGCCATCTCATGCACAGATATCGGCACTTTTTTCTGTATTGCGGCAATTTAAAATTGTCGCAGTGTCTGTTTCTGCCTGGCACGAAGAACAAGACCTGGATAATAAAACCGCTATTGCTTGCTTAAATTTACTTGAGGAACTAGAATAAAAAACAATGTTTCATCATTGCATGATGTGATGCAAGTTGCAATGCAAGCGCATGCAAAATAAATGCTTGTACCACTCTTGAATGTTCGACGCGGCTCTCACGCTTGTCTTATACAATATTGCATGAGTTGGTAAAGTGGATTGAAAAGAGGGAAGCGGCATGGCAGGCATCAAGCTCGGGCAATTTTCTTACAAGTCAGTTCTCATCTGGCTTGCCTGTATGCTTGGTGCATTCCTTTTCTTGAGTTTGATTTATGTCTGGCTCATTCGGTCACCAGCGTCCAGGGCACCACTGGAACAAGTTATCATCGCTACCAATACTGAATATGTAGGCACCTGTTCCATTACCGCAGCCCGCGAGCGGGGTTACTTCGCCAAAGAAGGTATTGTTGTACTCATACAGTCACATTCCAGTGGCAAAGCTGCCATGGAAGCCGTCGTTCAGGGGCAGGCACACCTCGGGACTGTAGCCGATATTCCTGTCATGTTTGCCGGGCTGGACCAAAGACCGGTTGCAGCGATAGCCACCATTTTTAAAACTGACAAAGACCATGGCATAGTCGGACGCCGTGACCGGGGCATACTGCAGCCTGCAGACCTCAAAGGTAAGCGGGTCGGCGTCACGCTCAGCACCTCAAGTCATTTCACTCTAAGCGCTTTTTTGAACCGCCAGAAACTGTCGGTCAAAGACGTGACCATGATTAATTACAAGCCCGAAGAGTTTGCTGACGCGATAGAGCGCGGTGAAGTCGATGCAGTCGCCACATGGGAGCCATTTCTGAATACCATGATGACCAGGCTTGGTGATAATGGCGTAGTTTTTTATGGCAAAGATGTGTACGAAAGCCTGTACAACGTAGTTGGTATGCGCAGTTATATTTCTGCTGAGCCAGAAACCATCAACAAGGTATTGCGGGCACTTGATCAGGGAAGTAATTACTGCAATGAGATGCCTGACGCTGCCCGCATATTGCATGAGGCAGGAAAAAAGACCAATACTAAAGAACAAAGAACGGCATGGACTACCTATCGTTTTGAAATTGGTCTTGACCAGGGCTTATTGCTAGCACTGGAAGATCAGGCCAGGTGGGCAATCAAGAACAAGTTGACCAATAAGACCGAAGTACCGAATTACCTTGATTATATTTATCTGGACGGTATGGAAAAAGTCAAGCCGTCGGCAGTGACCATCATTCATTGAGATTCCAAAGTGAAAATTTCAACCCGGCTGAAATTTGCGGAATTAATATCTTTAGCCATCGTGGCAATGATTGTTGTCATCCTGTTGTCCACCACTTTGCAGATGAAGCGCGAGATCGCCAAAAATGAAGCGGCTGGCGAGCTATTGCAGGCAGTAACTTCTTTGCGTTATCTCACACTGGAATATGCCTTGCGTCACGATGAACGCACCAGGGCACAATGGCAGTTACGCAGCACCTCTTTGGCAAAACGTCTGGCTGGCCAGGAAGAATTTACCGAACCGGCGGATAAAGAGGCAATAGCCGAATTGAGAGATGGTAACGAAAATATAGCGCAACTCTTTTCTCTTTTGGTCGGCAATCATCGAGAGTTGATGAAGGAAAAAGATAAGGCCGAGATACTGGAGGAATTGGAGTCCCGCTTATTGGGGCAAATCACCAATAAAACCCAGGCCATGATTTCTGATGCCTTGAGTTTGTCTGAACAAAGCCGTATCGGTGCCCTGAACGCCCAGCAGCGGGCCTTTAATGCGGTGATTCTGTTTGGTGGCATAGTGGTATTGGTCGTGACTATCACTATCTATATTACGCTGCGCAGTGTCAGCCGGCCTCTGGAAAAACTGCGTGAAGGCACAGCGATTGTCGGCGCAGGCAATCTCGATTTTTCCCTGCGGTTTGACAGCCAGGACGAGATAGGAGATTTGGCACGCGCATTTGATGGCATGACAGAAAAACTCAAACTGACCACTGTCTCCCGTGATTCCCTGGTTGATATTAACGAAACCTTGCAGGCAGAAATCATAGAGCGTCAGCAAATCGAGAAAAAAGCACAGGCACAGCTTGCCCGCTTGAATTTGCTGCATCAGATTACCCGTTCGATAGGAGAGCGGCAAGATTTACGGAGTATCTTCCAGGTTGTCATCCGTAGCCTCGAAGACCATCTTCCTGTGGATTTCAGTTGCGTTTGCCTTTATGACCAAGGTAAAAACCAGTTGCAGGTCACCAGCGTTGGCTTGCACAGTGAGTCTTTGGCGCAACAATTATCCATGACCCAGAATACCCAGGTCTCTATAGATGAGAACGGCCTGTCGCGCTGTGTACGTGGACAATTGGTCTATGAAGCGGACATCAGTAAAGTTGATTTTCCTTTTCCTCAAAGACTGGCTGCTGGCGGACTCAATGCCCTGGTGATGGCGCCGCTGAGGGCAGAAAGTACCGTGTTTGGCGTGCTGGTCGTCGCCAAACGTGAAGCTCATAGCTTTAATAGCGGTGAATGTGAGTTTTTAAGACAGTTGAGCGAGCATGTGGCGCTGGCTGCCAATCAGGCACAACTTTATACCGCGCTACAACAAGCATATGATGATTTACGCCAAACCCAGCAATCCATCATGCAACAAGAACGTCTGCGTGCGCTGGGGCAAATGGCTAGCGGTATAGCTCACGACATCAACAACGCAATCTCGCCTGTTGCACTTTATACTGAATCCTTACTCGAAACAGAAAAAAACCTGAGTGCTAAAGGCAGAAATTATCTGGAAGTCATTTCGCGTGCAATAGATGATGTTGCCGCAACTGTCGCCAGGATGAGAGAATTTTATCGCCAGCGCGCACCACAATTATCTCTGTCGCCTGTCAATGTAAATAGCCTGGTCCAACAAGTCATAGACCTCACCCGTGCCAGATGGAGCGACATGCCACAACAACGCGGCATTGTCATCAATGTGCATACCGAGCTTGCACCGGATTTGCCGGACATCATGGGCGTGCACGGTGAAATAAGGGAAGCGCTGACCAATCTGATTTTCAATGCTGTTGATGCGATGCCGGAAGGCGGAGTACTCACTTTACGCACCAGTATGGTTCAGGATTTGCTGGAATCGACTAAGGAAGTCATCTTAAAACAAGTCCACATTGAAGTCAGCGATTCAGGTGTAGGCATGTCTGACGATACCAGGCGCAGGTGTTTGGAGCCGTTCTTTACCACCAAAGGTGAGCGCGGAACCGGGCTGGGCCTGGCCATGGTCTATGGCATGATAGAAAGGCATAGTGCTCATATCGACATCCTGACGGAAGTTGGCAAAGGTACTACCATGCGCATGAGTTTTCTCGTACCCACGACAGTCAGCCCAATTGCCAGAACACCGGCTACAGAAACTGTGCCTACACACCGGCGCATACTGGTGGTTGATGATGACCCCATGGTTTTAAAGTCCTTGCGCGACATACTGGAGATTGATGGCCATAGCGTATTCTCGGCTGACGGTGGTCAGGCCGGGATAAATGCGTTTAATGAGGCGCATGTAAGAGGGGATACTTTTGCTGTTGTCATCACCGATCTTGGTATGCCATATATCGATGGCCGCAAGTTGGCCAGCTCCATCAAGGAAGTGTCACCCACGACTCCCATCATCATGTTGACAGGTTGGGGGCAGCGCCTGGTCGATGACGGTGACTCACCCTCGCATGTGGATTGCGTGCTGAGTAAACCACCCAAACTATCAGAGTTGCGTGAGGCGTTGAGGAAGATACTGTGATCTTTTGATATCCAAGCCAATACTGTCATGACTTGCTTTTAATGCCTGCTTGCTGGCGAAAACAAAAAAATATCTGAATTGCAATCTGCTGACATTTAATATCAGTTTCTAAGCCTCCAACTGCCAAAATCCACGTAATTCATCAAAGTTCGCACAAAATAGTGAACTTTCCCTCTGTTTTTAAGACTAAACTGTCGCGCCTTGGACTTGCTCCAAGGTACCAAGAGGGAATCATTCATAATTTTCACATCTTTTTATAACAATATGATGAAAAAAACACTTACCACGCTGGCGGTCATGAGCCTATGCCAGATAGCTAGCGCAGATGAAGGCATGTGGATGCCTCAGCAGTTGCCACAAGTCGCCAAGCAACTTAAGGCAGACGGCTTAAAACTGGACCCTGCAACATTGACCAAATTGACTGAGTTTCCTATGGGGGCCATTGTCAGTCTCGGCGGTTGCTCAGCTTCCTTTGTATCCCCACAAGGCTTGGTCGCAACCAACCATCACTGCGTCTATAACAGTGTTGCCCACAATTCAAAGCCAGAGCGCAACTTGCTGGCAAATGGATTCCTAGCGAATAATCTGGAAGAAGAATTGCCTGCATCTCCTGGCTCACGTATCCTGGTGACCAAGGAAGTCAATAATGTCAGCGGCAAGATCATCGACAAGAATACCGCCAAGCTAAATGGCAAGGCACGCGTCGATGCCATCGAAAAAAATTCCAAAGCGATAGTCGCCGAATGCGAAAAAGATGTTGGTCATCGCTGCAACGTCTATCCTTACTACGGTGGCCTTGAGTATTACCTCATCAAACAACTGGAAATCAAGGATGTGCGCCTGGTTCACGCACCGCCTGAAGGCGTAGGCAAATTTGGTGGTGATACCGACAACTGGATGTGGCCGCGCCACACCGGTGATTACGGATTTTACCGCGCTTATGTCAGCAAAGACGGCAAATCTGCCGACTACAGCAAAGACAATGTACCTTACGTACCAAAACATTTCCTGAAGCTGGCCAAAGACAATCTAAAGGAAGGCGACTTTATCATGGTGTTGGGCTATCCAGGTCGCACCAACCGTCATCGCCTACCATCAGAAGTCGCATACACATTTGACTGGAACTATCCGACGTTTGTGAAGAGTTCAGGTGATATGCTGGCCATCATCGCCAAGGAAACCAGTAGCAATCCAGATGCGAAACTCAAATACGCCGGTCAGGTTGCAGGCATCAATAACTACTACAAAAACCGTCAGGGTATGCTCGACAGCTATGCGGGCAGCGATATCCTGGCACGCAAAACCAAAGAGCATGAAGAGCTGAAAGCCTGGATCAACAGCAATCCCGCACGCGCCAAAGAATTTGCCAGCGATATTGATCAGGTAGAAAAATTGATCGCAGAGCGCGATGCTCTGGGTAAGCGCGATTTTTACCTGGCCAGTTCTTCTCCACGCTTCTTGTCTACTGCGCGCACTTTGTACCGCTTGTCGAATGAATCGACAAAAGCGGATGCGGAACGCAAAGCAGGCTTCCAGGTACGCGACCTGCCTCGCTTCAAAGCTTCAGTAGATGCGGTCGAACGCAACTATGATGAAAAAGTCGATAAGGCTCTGGTCTTGTACAACCTGAGCAAATACGCCGCACAAGCCAAGGCTGACCGCAATGCCAATTTTGATGCCGCATTGGGTATCAAGGATGGCATGTCTGAAGCTGACTTGAAATCCCTGCTTGATACCTTGTATGCTGGTAGCAAACTGGGTGACAAGGCAGCACGCAGCGCGTGGTTGACGGCAAAACCAGAAGACTTCAAAGCCAGCAATGACAGTTTTGTCAAAGCAGCCGTGGCGATGTATGAAGGTGGTTTGAAGCGTGAAGCTGAAGATGAAGAATTGATGGGCAAAATCCAGCAAGCCTATGGCAATTACATGAAGGCAAAAATCGCCTACATGAAGAGCAAAGGGCAGGCAGTATATCCAGATGCCAACAGCACCTTGCGCGTTACCTTCGGCAAAGTGACTGGGCGTGATCACGGTACTGCTGATGGCCTGGCATGGAGCGCCTTCACGACAGTCAATGGTATCCCGCCAAAAGCAACCGGCACTGGCGAATTCAATGCACCAGCTGCACAATTGGCTGCCATCAAGGCCAAAGACTTCGGCAAATATGTTGACCCGCAACTGAAGACAGTTCCGGTGAACTATCTGGCGACTTTGGATATCACCGGCGGTAATTCTGGTTCCGCTGCCCTGAATGCCAAAGGTGAATTCATCGGTCTGGCATTTGACGGCACTCTGGATTCGATTATTTCCGACTGGGACTACAACAAGGCCAACTCCCGCTCTATACAAGTTGATCTGCGTTATATGTTATGGCAGATGAAGCATGTAGATAAGGCTGATCGTCTGTTGAAGGAAATGGGCGCAGAGTAATCAAGCAACTGCCTCAAAGTTAAAAGCCCTGCAAGTCACATTGCAGGGCTTTTTTATCTGATGATGTTAAAGCTCGTATTTATTGCCTGCAGTGGAACGGATAGGGTGCGTGTCATAAATCAAATCCAGATACTTTATCTTGTTGCTATCCGCATCAAACGTAAACAGGTCCATGACTTTGAAGGTGATTAAAGTCCCGTCACGAACTGTCCAGTCATATTGGAAATAAGCTGTTGCATGATGTTTCTTCGTTGTGCTGACAAAGAGAGCCTGTAAAAAAATCTGTGTAAGTTCTCCCGGAACTATTGGTGAGCGTTGATGCGCTCCCCAAATTCTATATCAAAGCGATTCAATGCCTGTCGCCAGTGTTGTATAGGCATGGTCCATTTCTTT
>NZ_JBMPPJ010000025.1:0-80748 GCF_049339865.1 Undibacterium sp. TC9W
AACTGCTGGCGGAAGACGTGCCGTTTTTATTGAGAAGGCCATCCACGGCCGCGATATCCGCGCCAGCCAAAGTAAACGTAAAGCTGGTATCGGATGTTACTTCGACGTTGCCTGTAGTGGTCAGCGTACGGGTGGCGCCGCCTTCACCAGTGATGGTCAGCGTCGAGATGCTCACATCGTTTGTTGCACCGATGGTCTTGACGAGGTTGGTCCCGGTGATGACGAAGGTGTGCGTTGTACCATCGTAAGTCGCGGACGTAATCGTTGGCGCTGTGACGTTCGCGACAGTGACAGGGTTTGTTGTGTCGGCCAATGGTCCCTGCGAAGCATCCCAGCCAGCTGCAGCGGCCAGATTGAAGGTGGTGGTATCAACAGCCGTTGTGCCATTATTGTTCAAGACACCGTTGATGGCCAGCTTATCAGCCGCGTTCAATGTTATTGAGAAAGCTGTCGCACTGCTGGTCGTTACATTCGCTGTCGTCAGTGTGTAAGAACCGCCCTGCCCTGTCAGCGACAGTTTGGAAACATCAATGGTGTCGCCGCTCGCCATATTAGTGCCGATAACGGACAGAATGCCAGTGCTGGCATCGTAGGTGGCGCTGGTGATGGTCGATGGCAAACCGGCAGAAGTAAAGGCCCAGGTAGAATTGGAAGTGATGCCGGTAAATGACTTGCTGCTACTGTCCAGGAACGAACCACTGTCTATCAATACATAGTAGCCAGTCTTGCCAAGGAAATTGGCGGCTGGATTAATCGTAACCTTGCTATTGGCACCGCCCGTACCACTGCTGAATGTGACCTTGCTGGTATCGGTGGCAGCGATGGTTTCCAGCACCGCATTGTCTGACTGGCGGTAAATGACGATATTTTTGGCGGCAACTGCTGTAACTGCCGTACCAAAATCGATCACCAGGTCATAGTTGATGGGTACATCAATAACGCCATTCGCAGGGGAAACGACTCCACCAAAATTGAAGCTGCCATTATCGGAAGATTCATAGGCGCCAATATCAATTGTGCCACCACGGTTAAATCCACGCGCATCAGTCGTCGGCGCACCGGTTGTGGTACCTGCACCTACGGCACTACTGCCGCCAGCAATCGAAATGGTTTTTACCGGCCCGCCATTGTAGGCCAACGTACCCATGCTCGGGACGGTGGAAATAGTACCGGTCAGGTTACTGATGGTATTGCCGCCACTATTGGACGCGGTGTAAGTGCCCGCCGTGGTTCCAAAAATATTATTGGCACCATTGACAGTCAGATTGCGCCCCAGGACAAGATCAGCGCCATTATTGCCAGCTGCGCCGGTACTTGTATTGTTCGCAATCAGATTGTTCGACAGCGTAATCACACCAGGCGAGCCATCTACATGCAAACCCCCACCATCCGCAGATACCAGGTCTACATTGTTCGTTGATTTGCCAATGAAATGATTGCCAACAATGGTGTTATTGATGATGCTGCCAGTGCTGCCAGAGAAGGAAGAAATCTGCAAACCACCACCTTTGCCTGCCACCACATTGCTGGCGCCACTGGTGTTATTGGAAAAGGTGTTATTGGTGACCGTGAAGCTACCCGCGCCGATGATGCCGAGTGCTGCGCCACCACCGCCTGTAGCAGCAGTATTGCCTTCAAAAGTGTTATTAAGCAATGTGACCGAATGAGCAGACAGATTAATGCCGCCGCCAGCGCCAGTAGTAGTATTGGATTGAAAACTCGAATTGCTAACGGTAATACTACTATTATAATTACCATAAGAAGAAAGACCACCACCGTAACCAGAAGAACTGGAATTTTTAATAACTACGTGATCGATGACTACGGCACCAGTACTGGACACGATGATGGCACCGCCGCCACGGGAGAGAGCGTCACCTGTTGCTGTGGTATTGCTCGCATTGGTCAGCGTCATACCTGAAATATTCAATGCTGAAGTATTGGCTGCAGCATAATTATCCGCCCGAAAAATTTGCGAGCTATTGTTACCGCTGATGGTCAACAAATTGCTGCCAGGGCCAATAATACTAAATGCATCTGTATCACTGGTGCCACCAACTTCGAGCGCTCCGCTGGTAAGGGTAATGGTGCCAGCACCACTGGCGAACAGGGCTGGATCAAATACGATGGTATCGGCAGCATTGTTACCAGTCGCGTTTAAAACCGCATCACGCAATGAACCTGCGCCACTGTCATTCAAGTTCGTGACCGTGACAGTTGCTAGATCATATTGATATTGCTGGGCTGCGATCACTGTGGTTTCCACTGTGCCGCTATGGTATTCCAATGCCCAGTCACCATGTACACCAGTGTCATTCGTGGAAGCCGCAACATCCGTACCCGTCACTTTGGCCAATTGATTCACAAAATTGGCACCCACTTCACCTTTGGCGACATCGCAGCCATACAGCAAAATATCGGCCCCTGCTGCCATGGCTTTTTGTATGGTCGCCAGACTGGACTGATAATCTGCAAGGTTATACGAAGACAGCATGGTATTGCCAAGCACCAGGTAGCCCTCACCACCATGTGACACGATATGGACAGCAGTGATATCGGCCTTGCCTTGCAAGGCATCGGCCATTTGCTGTACACCGTTTTTTAACGGATCGAGCGTGATGACTTCCGTACCGGGTTTAAGATCGCCAATCAGGCCTTGCCAGTTCTGCAGCGTGGTATCAACAAACACCACTTCATGGGGCGTTGTGGCAGCGACAGGCGCAGGGGCTGCAATGGATGGTAGGTTAATGGATGGTGCAGCTGCGGTTTGCGTAATGGCGGGAACGACTGGCGCAACAACCGCAGTGGAGACAAACGGCAAACCATCTGCCTGGCTCGGGTGTAGAGGGTCAAATGCAAAACTTGACGAAGAACTGAAAGATGAATTGGCTTCAGAACTGGCTGGATTCAGGGGATTAGTCGGTGTCATCTTTATTTTTCAGTAGAATTTGGAACAAATTTGGCGGTGATTACATTGGCACGGCTACCGGTCGTGTCTTTCCAGAACGATAGCTGGCTGTATTGCTGAAACAAATCGGGGGGCAGTATGGTGTCGCGGGCCTGGAAGCTGACTGCTGGCCTGACCTTGTGCAGGCCACGCATGCCTAAAGGCGCATCAAATTCTGGCGCGTCATACTGGATATTCTGAAAGTCATGCTCGAATGGTTCGGCACCGATAAAGTCATAAATCAGCGGCAGCACTTTTTGTGGTGCCTGTGCCAGCAAGTCATAGTCGATGAGCAGCATGGATGCTGCATGTTCGCTATAAAAAGCGCTCTTCAGGGCAGCCCAGGGGTAACCCACCATGCGGTTGCGCTGTGCCAGAGTTTCTACCCTGCTGTAGACCGTTGCCCGTTCATTGTCGTCATTGAACAGGCGTGTGATTTCGTAAGGGTCAGCCGCGTATTTGCGTTCTATGCTATCCATCACCCAGGCGACATTGCGCACACAGGCAATCACTTTGGAACCGGGAAACTGGTCCATCAACATGGGTAAATGTGCGGTCCACATGCGGTTGGTATCAAACACCACGCTTTTATCAGTGTGCTCGGCATAGTATGAATCAAACAGGCCACGCACCAGGCGCTTACGTTCTGCCTTGGTAATGACCGGACCAAACTCAGTCCCTGCGCCAAACTGATGCAACATGCTGGTATATAAAGTACCGACAGGGCTGGTCATCCCGGCATGAAAGCGTGGGTTTTGCAGTAACAAAGCAGCCAATAAGGTAGAGCCAGAACGTGGCAGGCCTGAGATAAAGTGATAAGTCGGTGTCGTCATTATTTGAGGCAGATAAAACTACTACTGTGTGAATAAAGTTCTCTCAAAAACTGAGCAAACGATTGCTTTACTGAAATAATATCGAAGCATTGAAGAAGGAAAATCCAACTACGGTTTTCGATCCTCGCCATATCTAGCTTTGAGAAACATTCTCTTGATTAAAAGATAGACAAAATGCAAGACAATACCCCAAAAGGCTTTAAATATTTATATTCATAAAAAACAGAATGTGAAATATAGTTAAAGCCAGTCCATAATTGCTTCGGCAAGACAAATTCGCTACATTTTTCCAACAAACTTACCCGTGCAAGTCGGCACATCTTAGAGTATTTCTTAAAGGGAAGTGACGGCAAGGTTTCACCACATTTTTGGGGGAATGCAGCTACTTACACGGGATCAAGTCGTACCTGAAGCGATGGACTCAAATCCACTGGATGGCAAATACCGAAAATTCATCAAATAAATTACTTATTGTAATCAAGCATCGTAAGAGCCTCGTAAGCCTGCTGATTTCAGCTTTTGCCCAGACTTAAATGTTTGTTGCCAAAAAAATACCCGCCTGTTAAGGCGGGTATAGCAAGAATTTGTTCTTGTGTGTTACATTTTTCACAGCATGCGTTGAATATTGCTCAGACATGCGGCTTGATTGTCTCCAGCCATTTCTTCATGCGGTCTGCGTCTGCCAGGCGTGAATATTTGCCCTTGGAATCGAGAAACACCATGACGATGTTGCGGCCTTCAATAATCGCTTGCATGACCAGGCAACGGCCAGCTTCCGCGATATAACCGGTTTTTTGCAGGCCGATTTCCCATGCAGGGTTAATCACCAATTTGTTAGATGTGCCGTATTCCAGGTTTTTTCCACCAGGAGCGACGACATATTTTGAATCAGTAGAATACTGGCGGATGACTGGGTGTTGATAGGCCGCATTCACCAGCTTGACCAAATCACGCGCACTGGCGCGGTTCTGGCTGGAGAGTCCACTGGAATCCACATAATGTGTATCTGACATACCCAGTTGTTTGGCTTTGGTATTCATGGCCGTAACAAATGCAGGCAAGCCACCTGGATAATTACGTCCGAGCGCGGAGGCCGCACGATTTTCTGAACTCATCAAGGCAATATGCAACATGTCAGAACGCGACAACCTGGCACCGATCTTCAAACGGGAGCTGGTGTTTTTTTCCTTGTCGATATCGTCATTCGTCACTTCTATCTGCTCATCCATGTCCTGATGAGCTTCTACCACTACCAGGCTGGTCATGAGTTTAGTAATCGAGGCGATAGGCAGGGAAACCTCAGAATTTTTTTCGAACAAGACCTTGGAGCTATCCTGATCAACCACGTAAGCCACGTTTGATTTCAGATCCAAAGGGTCCTGGGTATTTTTCAAGCCCGCAGTATCACCCATGCTTGGCCTGTCCGGTACTTCACGCACCAGGGCCACGCGCTCTGTAATGACTTTTCGTTTGCCATGCACCATGACGGTATGCTTGACCAGTTTGCCTGACGCAGTATGAATAATAATTTTCTTATGCGCAGCCACATGCGTCTTGCCATGAGCAGCATGTTTCTTGGACGAATTCTTGTGTGAGTTTGTGGCAGCCAGCGCACTAGCCGCTGGCAAGAGTGCGATTAATGAAAAAACCACTGCACATCGGGCAAATTTCACCATCAATGACTCCAGATCAGATATGCCAAAAAGATAGTGCAGTGTAGCAAAATTCGGAAATTCCGCAAGGAAAATAAGGAGTTAGCTACGATTATTCATTCGCATCCTTAGACTAAGTTGCAAAAATATTCTGGCTTTTAAACAAAATTCACAATTCATTTTCCAGAAATAATCAATTGTCTTCTTTATTCGATAAACCGGACAAAATCAGCAAGGCTCGCTCTTTCGGTCACCAGAGTGTTTTCAATTTTGCTGTGATCGGCATAACCCAGTGACATGCCACATACCAGCATTTCATCTGCCGGTAGCTGCAGCTGCTCTGCAATTACCTTGTGATATTGAGTGAAGGCTGCCTGTGGGCAGGTATCAAGACCGCGACCGCGCGCAGCAATCATGATATTTTGCAGGAACATGCCATAGTCCAGCCACGAACCCTGCTCCATGACCCTGTCTATCGTGAATATCAGGCCAACTGGTGCATCAAAAAAAGCATAGTTGCGACCATGCTGTGCATGCATGCCCATCTTGTTTTCACGTCCCAGGCCCAGCAAGGCATATAAATCCCAGCCTACCTTGCGGCGGCGCTCCAGATAGGGAGTAATCCATTTCACCGGATAGTAATTGTATTCCTGCTCATGCCCGCCCTGTCCTTCGCTATTATGGGCAGCCAGAATGGCATTCGACAATGCATGCAGACGGGAACCGGTCAGCACATAGACTTTCCATGGCTGAGTATTGCTGCCAGATGGTGCGCGCGCTGCAACCTCAAGTATGGCCTGTATATCTTCACGCGCCACGGCTGCTGGCAAAAATGCACGTATCGAGCGACGTGACGTGATGGCTTCATCGACGATCTGTTGATTTGCTGAAGTAATCATGAGCCTGTTACCTCTATGGTTTGCAAGAGCTGGCGCATGTTGTCCGGGATGGCTGTAGGGCGGCGGTTTTCCCTATCTACATAAACGTGCACGAAATGCCCCTGGGCGGCAGCCTGGTCTTCACCATTCTTGAAAATGCCTACTTCATAGCGCACGCTGGAATTACCTAACTTGCTGACGCTGACGCCCGCTTCTATGACATCAGGAAAAGCAACCGAGGCCAGGTAATTGCAATGGGTTTCTATGACCAGGCCTATGACGGGGCTGCTTTCTATGTCCAGCACTGCATTGCGTATCAGGAACTCGTTGACGACCGTATCAAACCAACTGTAATACACGACATTATTAACATGCCCATAAGCATCGTTATCCATCCAACGGGTGGTGATTGAGTGAAAATGCTTAAAGTCTTTTCTTATTTTTGCAGTGATTGCCATTACCTCTCCCAGCTATATGTTTGCCACAAAATGAATTGCCTGAACGCAAATCTCCGTGTGAAAGTCTAACATAGGCATGCCACTTCATTTTCTGGTCATAATTGCCATACATAATTGCCACAGGAAAAGTGTCTTTGCTTGTTTTTCATTTTCCTGACCGGGTATCTGTATCTAATGTTTTTATATACATAATTATTATATTGCGACGCACAAATTTACCTTGACTTCATTTTGCGAATCAATAAAATATGATTTATTGCATCGCACAATTTTATGGTTTGATAATTAAGTTCAGCGCTGCAACATTCCACTTAGCAATCGCCAGGTTTCTTGTATTCCACTTTCCTACTTAGGAGATGTCCATGTTTACTGCACCCGAACAAATTTCTGCAGCAACTAAAGCCAATTTCGATGCACAACTTGCTCTGTTCACTACATTGACAGGCAAAGCATTTGAAGGCGTAGAAAAATTCATCGAACTGAATTTGAACGCCGCCAAATCCTCTCTGGAAGAAAGCTCTGCTGCAACCAAGCAATTGCTGGCTGCCAAAGACCCACAAGAATTTTTCAATCTGTCCGCAGCTCAAGCGCAGCCCACAGCTGAAAAAGTGCTGGCTTATAGCCGTCACCTGGCAAACATCGCGACCAGCACACAGGCAGAATTTACACATGCTGCTGAAGCGCAGATCGCGGAGACCAATCGCAAAGTTTTGACCCTGATTGATGAAGTGTCTAAAAATGCTCCTGCTGGTTCCGAGCAATTTGTGTCCTTGTTCAAGACATCGATAGACAATGCGAACGCCAGCTACGATCACATCAGCAAAACAACCAAACAAGCAGTTGAAGCTCTCGAAGCGAACTTGAACAATGCAGTTTCTACTGCAACAAAAGCGGCAACCCCAAAGGCCGCGAAGAAGTAAGCATCAGCATTGTTACAGCAGGACTCCCCTCCTGCTGTAACAGGCTAACAAGCTAACAAGCAGGCAACAAGCAAAATGCCCTGGAAACATGCCAGGGCATTTTGCTTATGTACACATGCTTAGCTTACGCAAACATAGCCATGACTTTCATTGCCGTTTACCAGACTCCCCATCCCAGTGGAACGCAGGCCAGAGCCCATGATAGCCAGACCGCTAGCCATGCCGCGCCTGTCAGGGAACCATTTGATCAGTGTCGAAACGGGTGAAATATAGCCTATCCCCAGGCCCGTACCGCCAATCCCGCCGTAACCGAGGATAACTACTGGCAAAGAGCCAAGTACCACACCCAGTGCTGAAACCAGAAAGCCCGCAAAAAAACACAATGCTGACGCCAGCATGGCCTTGCGCGGCCCCACGTGTCCTACCCATTTGCCAAAGATCGCCGACAGCCCAAGAAAAATAATGGTCACAGAAAAAATCCAGCCCACACTGGTCAGGCTTGATCCCAGCACCTTGACCAGTGAGCCATTGAAGACAGAAAAACCATATGCCTGACCAAGCGGGAAATGGATCAACAAAGCATTAGCGGCCATCTGCCAACGACTATAACCCGGTGTGGTGGTGGCAGCATCCTTGCTCAATGCAGCCTGCATTTTATTGACAAACCCCATGTATATTCCTTTATTGTTTTAAATAAACTATTTACCAAAAACGGAATATATCTTGACCCACATCATGGTCAAGTCTGGACACAAGTGCTTGCAAAAAACCCCGGGCAATTACATTGTGATAAGCGACTCCATCGCCTGATGCGTTTTTTGCGGATAGCAAAAGATGTCTGTCATGGCCAGGTGAAAAATAAAAAGTGATAATAAGAGAAAAAAACAAACAAAAAAATACCTGCAATTACTTGCAGGTATTTGAAAGGTCCCTGCACAGCACATGCTGCGCAAGAGACTTACCTTACTTCGTAAAACGTATCATCACTCACCAAGATAAGCGGCCTGGACTTTAGGGTCATTCAGCATGTCCTTGGCATTGCCACTCATCGTGATGGAACCGGAATCCATCACATAGCCACGGTGTGCCGCCTGCAAGGCAAGCTTGGCGTTCTGCTCTACCAGCAGGATGGTAATTCCCTGGGCAGACACATTACGCACCACTTCAAAAATCTTTTCCACCATGATCGGTGACAGACCCATGGACGGCTCATCCAGCAACAACAGATTAGGATGACTCATCAGGGCGCGTGCCATCGCCAGCATTTGCTGTTCGCCACCGGACAAGGTACCGGCCAGTTGTGCAGCACGCTCTTTCAGGCGAGGAAAGACGGCAAACCATTTCTCGATATCGGCTTCGATACCCGCTTTATCATTGCGGATAAAGGCGCCCATCATCAGGTTTTCCAGAATGGTCATGCGTGTGAAAACCCCGCGGCCTTCTGGCACCATGGCCAGGTGGTTTTTCACCATCTCGAAAGAATTGACGTTACGGATGGAATTGCCCAGATAGACAATCTCGCCTTCAACCTTACAGGCAGGCAAGGTGCCCGTGATGGCTTTCAGGGTCGTGGTCTTGCCTGCACCATTGGCACCGATCAAGGTAATCAATTCACCCTTGTTGACTTCCAGGTCTATTCCTTTAACGGCCTTGATGCCGCCGTAAGCAACTTTCAGATTGCTTATCTTTAATACGTTCTCAGCCATTAGTGACCACCTCCCAAATACGCTTCGATAACTGCCGGATTTTTCTGTATGTCTGCTGGCAAACCCTCTGCGATTGGCTTACCGTAATCCAGAACAGTCATCCTGTCACATAGCCCCATCATCAATTTCACGTCATGCTCAATCAGCAAAATCGTCTTGCCTTCTGCCTTGATCTTGACCAGCAACTCGCGCAAGGCAAGTTTTTCAGTCGCATTCATACCAGCTGCGGGTTCATCGAGTGCCAGCAGTTTTGGATCTGTTGCCAGTGCACGGGCAATTTCCAGGCGGCGTTGATCACCATAAGACAGGAACTTGGATGTACGGCTGGCGAACTGACCTATGCCAACGAAATCCAGCAATTCCTGCGCACGCTGGCGAATTTCAGCCTCTTCTTTTTTTGCCGCACCGTGTCTGAACACAGCGCCAAATACACCTTGATGAGTACGGATATGGCGGCCCACCATGACATTTTCCAGTGCCGTCATTTCACCAAACAGACGGATATTCTGGAAAGTCCTGGCAATACCTGCCCTGGCCACTTCATGCGGTGCCGATGGCGAATAAGGCTTGCCTTCCAGTTCAAAGGTCCCTGTGTCAGGTTGATACAAGCCTGTGATGACATTAAAAAAAGTGGTCTTGCCAGCACCGTTAGGGCCGATCAGGCCATAAATCTGGCCTTTCTTGATATTGATGCCAACATTTGAAAGCGCCTGCAAACCGCCAAAACGTTTATTGGCACCTTCAATTTTTAAGATAGTTTGTTCAGTCATCTCGATCTTCCTTATGCTGCCGCTTCGTTAGTCTTAGCCATACGGTCTTCGTGCTTGGGCGCTGGCCACAAACCGGCTGGACGATAAAGCATGACACCAACCAGTGTCGCACCATAAATCCCCTGACGCAAAATTTCATCTTCCAGCCACACTTCGCCAAACAATTGCATTTGCAAAGGATTAACGACGTGGCGCAATATTTCTGGCAAGGAGATCAGTGCCACAGCCCCCATGATCACACCCGGAATATGCCCGATACCGCCGACCACAACTGCAGCCAGAACAATGATGGATTCCATCAGCGAGAAGGATTCTGGAGAAACAAAGCCCTGAAAGCTGGCAAACATCGCGCCAGACACGCCACCAAAAGAGGCTCCCATGGAAAAAGCCAGCAGCTTGATATTGCGGGTATTGATACCCATGGCCTTGGCAGCAATTTCATCTTCACGGATGGCAACCCAGGAGCGGCCAAGACGGGAATCTTGCAAACGGAAGGAAACCAGAATGATACAGATACACAGGAACAGGAACAGGAAATAATAGGCATTCACCGAGGGCATGCTCATGCCCAGGAAGTGCACCGTCGCATTGCTGCCGGGCTCACCTGCCAGTGACACACCAAACACACTGACGGGGTCTATCTTGTTAATACCTTTTGGGCCGTTGGTAAAATTAATCGGTGCATTCATGTTATTCATGAAAATACGGATAATTTCACCAAAACCCAGGGTCACGATCGCCAAGTAATCACCACGCAATTTCAGCGTTGGCGCACCCAGTATCGCACCAAACAGGCCCGCTACCGCTGCCGCCATCGGCACAATAAGCCAGACTGACAGATGAATGCCATTCTGAGTGATTTCCTGCCCCAGCACATTGACCAGGAAGGCGCCGAAACCAGGATAGCTATCGACGATGGATTCCAGAGCAATGGCAAATTGTGGAGAAGCAAATATACCTGCCAGATAGGCACCTACCGCATAAAACGCGATATAGCCCAGGTCAAGCAAACCGGCAAAACCAACCACGATGTTGAGACCCAGGGCCAACATGACATACAAGAGTACCAGGTCAATAATCCTGACCCAGGAATTACCAAAATTGGCAGCAACAAAAGGGAATGCCACCAGGATAACCGCCAGTACAGCGAAACTGGTAAATGCCTTTTGCGGGTTGGCTTTTACATCAAATAATGTAGACATAGATTTTCTCCTTACGCACGATCAGCAACACGTTCACCCATGATGCCGGATGGACGCAAGGTCAATACGATAATCAATACCACGAAGGCGAAGATGTCCTGATAGTGACTTCCCAGAATACCGCCAGTCAGGTCGCCAATATAACCGGCACCCAGGCTTTCAATCAGGCCCAGTACGATACCGCCTACCATCGCACCGTAGATATTACCGATACCACCCAGCACCGCAGCAGAGAACGCTTTCAGACCCGGTACAAAACCCATGGCAAACTGGGCAGACGAATAATTGGCCGCCCACATCACGCCAGCAACAGCTGCCAGTGCAGCGCCTATCGCAAAGGTTGCGACAATCACTTTGTTGGAATCGACGCCCATCAAACCGGCAACGCGCGGATTTTCAGCAGTTGCACGCATGGCCCGGCCCATCTTGGTTTTTTCCACCAGCAAAACCAGGGCAACCATGGAGAGAGTCGCCAACACCAGCAACAGTATCTGCGTTTGCGAAATCACTGCACCGCCAATTTGCACAGGTTCCAATGGCATCACGGAAGGGAAAGGAATAGGGCTGCGTCCCCAGTATTTCATTGCAAAAGTCTGCACCAGAATGGAGACACCAATCGCGGTAATCAGCGGAGCCAGGCGCGGTGCATTTCGCAAGCGCCGGTAAGCCACGCGTTCGATAAGTACATTGACAGCAATACTGACAGGGATGGCACCGAGAATGGCGATAATCATTTTGATTATTCCTGGCAGCTCAGGAGCTACGACCGATAAAAACTTGATGATACTCAGGCCAGCCATCGCACCGACCATCAGTACGTCGCCATGCGCGAAGTTAATCAGATTGAGCACACCATAGACCATGGTGTAACCGAGTGCGACCAGGGCATACATGCTGCCCAGCACAAGACCGTTAATAATTTGTTGGATAAAGGTATCCATATTTTGCTTCTCACTTTAAAAACGAAACGAATTTCTGAAAAAACCAGGAGATGAACTGCTTGCCATCTTGCCACCCGAAAAAATCGGGTAACAACATACAGGTTTCAGCAAAAATCATTCCTGATAAGGAAAGCGGCACCCAGACTGGGTGCCGCCGGAATTCGAACGCGCGTTAGCCAAACAGGCGCGTCATCAAAGTAGAAGCAATAATGGCGTAATCGATGCACATAGTAGAACTCTCCTCAGCAACTTTTGGTAAAAGTTTTTGTAATATATTTTGACTTAAAGGTTATCCCAGTAAAGTCGGCGGGATTATACATAGTTTGCCTGCTCTTCCAGTGGTAAAAAAACCACCGCAAGCTACGTACTTTCCACAAGTGCCGAATACCAGCATACACGTTTTGCCAAGTCCGGCAAATACCGAACTTGATTGTGCCGCCATCTTAAACACGTATTTGCAAAATAAAATATCGAAAACAACAGCCAAAACAAATTTTTTATCAAATTCACTTACTTAAGAGAGTTACAAGCATCAAACTTTTGCTGCAGCCAGGCCTTTGGGCATGGGGAAAGTCACAGCCTCTTCAACACCATCGAGCGCACGTACACTACGTGCACCCAGTTGGCGCAAACTGGCAATCACCTCTTGCACCAGCACTTCCGGTGCAGAAGCACCGGCTGTCACGCCTATGCGCAAACTGTTTTCCAGCCATTCAGGCTTGATCTGACTGGCATTATCGACCATATAGGCGGTCACACCTTTTTTCTCGGCGACTTCACGCAAACGGTTGGAGTTGGAGCTGTTCGGGCTACCAACCACCAATACCAGATCAACTTGCGGCGCCATGAACTTCACCGCTTCCTGGCGGTTGGTCGTGGCATAGCAAATATCTCCCTTTTTTGGTTCGCTGATCAAGGGAAAGCGCTTTTTCAGAGCATCTATAATTTCTGCGGTGTCGTCAACAGACAATGTGGTTTGCGACACAAAAGCCAGCATATCTGCATTTTTTACTTGCAGGCTGGCGACATCGGCCACAGTTTCCACCAGATACATGCCCTCATTAGCCTGCCCCATCGTACCCTCTACTTCAGGGTGACCATGGTGGCCTATCATGATGATTTCGCGGCCCTCCTTGCGCATCTTGGCTACTTCTATATGCACCTTGGTCACCAGTGGACAGGTCGCATCAAAAATCGTCAGGCCACGGGCCTCGGCATCCTGGCGTACGCTTTGTGAAACACCGTGGGCAGAAAATATCAGGGTATTGCCAGGAGGGACATCCTCCAGCTCCTCAATAAAAATCGCGCCCTTGTTTTTCAAGTCATTCACGACATAGGCGTTGTGCACGATTTCATGTCTGACATAAATCGGCGCACCGAATTGTTGCAAGGCGCGCTCGACGATTTCGATGGCGCGATCAACACCAGCGCAAAATCCGCGTGGCTGGGCTAATAAGATTTCTTTGTCCATAAGCTTTGATTAAAGAATCCCGATAATTTTTGTTTCAAACAACACGGTTTGTCCGGCCAGAGGATGATTAAAGTCAAACAATGCGCCCTGGTCATCAATTGCGCGCAAGATGCCGGCAAACTTGCCACCCGCAGGCGCGGCAAACTCAACCAGGTCACCAATCACATATTGCTCGCCAAAAGCAGAATTTTCTTTTAGTGTAGCCAGCGACACTCTTTGTATCAATTCCGGGTTGCGCGGCCCAAAGGCTTTTTCAGGTGCCAGCTCCTGGGTGGTATGAGAACCTTCTTCCAGTCCCAGCAAGGCTGCTTCCAGTTCTGGTGCCAGTTGCCCTGTGCCCAGTTGCAATGTAGCCGGGCGCTCTTTGAAGGTGCTGAGTATATCTTCACCAGCTAGCGTCGCAAGGCGATAATGCAGTGTCAGGTAAGCGTTGGGTGTCACAGTAGGGATTGCATTTGAAGACATGATATGAAGCTGGGCTTATAAGGCTGAGAATCCGATATTGTAAGCCAGCTTTTGCTTATACAGAGACAAGGACCAAATTCTATGGAGAAAAGCTAGATGGCAATCAATGAATGGCCGGAAGACCAGCGCCCGCGGGAGCGCCTGATCAAGCACGGAGCCAGTGCTTTGTCGGACGCTGAATTACTGGCTGTTTTTCTGCGGGTTGGCGTCAAGGGTAAAAGCGCCGTCGATCTGGGGCGCGACATGACCAAACACTTTGGCTCACTTTCCGGGCTGTTTGCAGCGAATATGAAGGATTTTTCGTCCATACATGGGCTGGGTGCGGCCAAGTATGCGCAGTTGCAGGCCGTGCTTGAACTGGCCAAACGGGCAATTTCTGAAGAACTGCAGGAAAACGCCAGCCTTTCCTCACCTCAGGCCGTCAAGAATTATTTGCAACTGATGATAGGAAATAAACCACATGAATCTTTTGCCATTCTTTTCCTGGATATCAAAAACCGCCTGATCAGGGCAGAAGAATTATTTCGCGGCACTTTGAGCCACGCCAGCGTTTATCCACGCGAGGTAGTCAAGGCAGCCCTGCAACACAATGCTGCGGCCATTATATTGGCTCACAACCACCCTTCTGGCTCATGCGAGCCCAGCCAGGCGGATATCAGCCTCACGCAAACCCTGAAGCAAGCGCTGGCACTGGTAGATGTGCGCGTACTGGACCATTTCATCGTCGCCAATCCAAATGTGTATTCTTTTGCAGAACATGGCCTGATTTGAGTATTACCCTTGTCAGGCCAGAGATTTTGCAGCATTGAAACAGTCAGTGTTGCAGATAAGGCTTGATATACATCCGCCGTTCACGCCAGTGTTTACCTGCTGCAAACCCAGGAAAATACGATTGTTAAATTAATTTTTTAAATAAGACACACTTGTTTTTCGCAAGTCGTTGATATTTCATGAGATTTTGTTTATACTTGCGTTTTTCCAATTTCGGAATCGTCTAAGGAGTTAAACATGGCACGTGTCTGCCAAGTGACTGGGAAGGGGCCAATGGTTGGCAACAATGTATCCCACGCTAACAACAAAACAAAACGCCGCTTTTTGCCTAATCTGCAAAATCGTCGCTTTTTCGTAGAATCAGAAAACCGTTGGGTTTCTCTGCGTTTGTCCAATGCTGGTCTGCGCGTCATTGACAAAATCGGCATCGATGCCGTTTTGACTGACATGCGTGCTCGCGGCGAAAAAGTTTAAGCTAAACTATTGTTAGGAAAATATCATGGCTAAATCTGGTCGCGACAAAATCAAGCTGGAATCGACTGCTGGTACAGGTCACTTCTACACAACCTCCAAAAACAAGCGCACTATGCCTGAAAAAATGGAGATCATGAAGTTCGATCCTAAAGCACGTAAGCACGTCATCTACAAAGAAACCAAAATCAAGTAATTCTGATTTCAGTTCTGTAGAAAAAAAACCCTGCACTGCAGGGTTTTTTTATGTCTGATTCCAATGGCTTGATGATGAATATGCATAAGTGGGCAGCAAGCAAGACCTCAAGCAATATGCTCAAGCTCCTCCGGGCGTAACTTTCATCGCTACTGCAGGTGACATGTCCAGAAAATCAACACTCGTGCTTTTTCAGTTTATCCGTCAAATGAACCAGGAATTTTCTGGTTTCCACTTCCAAAAGCTGAAAATGTCGCTGGGCCACTTCCAACTCCCCCTGCTTGGCACTCAATTCAATTCTTTTCGCATACTCGACAATGGGCGTCGCTCCAAAGTACCCAATAACCCCTTTAAGAGTATGGGCGGCGCGCTGCAGGTCTGAGAAATTGCTTGCATGCAGTGCAGCTGCAATTTCTGCAAGCTGGGCTGGTATGTTCGTGAGAGCCAGCTTTCCTACAATATCCAGCACTTCGGCATCCGTTTTTTCCAGGGCTTTTGCATAATCAAATTCAGGCAACACCTGTAGAATATCTCCTGAATGATCATCCAGTAGCTGACTTATCCGATGTCCACTCAATACAGCTTCAATACAATCCATCAATTTTTTTGATTGTATGGGCTTGGATAAATATTCGTCCATGCCAGCGGCAAGACAACGTTCCCTGTCCCCTTCCATGACGTTGGCGGTCATTGCGATGACAGGAAGATGCCCACCGCGCAGCTCTTCCCTGGCACGGATTGCCAGGCAAGCCTCTATGCCGTCCATCACGGGCATTTGCACATCCATGAGCACGACATCAAATTTTTCTGTTTCAACCAAACTCAAGGCAGCCTGACCATTGTCACAAACTTTGACACTGTGCCCGGACTTCTCAAGTAGTCGTACAGCCAGTTGCTGATTAATCAAATTATCTTCTGCCAGCAGGATAGACAATCTTTTTATTGATGAAGTCGCTCGATTTTCAGCCTGTTCTGAGTCAGCTACATTATTGCTGTCCATATCCAATGCCGATACCAGTGTTGATCTTAAATCCGGCAACCTGACAGGTTTGCTCATATAAAATTTTATGTCCGCCATGCGGCAACGGTCTGCATCCCCTCGTATGCCAGAAGAAATCATCATGATGACTTTGGCGGCAAGCGGAGGCATGGTTTCTGCCATCTTCTTCTGCAGGGCAAATCCATCCATACCGGGCATGTGGGCATCGATTAAGATGAGGTCATAAGCATTGCCGCTACGCTGCGCGCGCAGCATCTCACCCAAGGCTTCCTGAGCAGTTTCGGCACATACAGCCTGTATACCCATTTTCAGAAAAGCGTCCGCCAGAAATTGCCGGTTGGCAGTGCTGTCATCCACCACCAGGAACTTGCGCTCAGGCAGACGTAGCAGCGATGGCAGCCGGCTTTCTCCTCCCTTGTTCAGACGGATGACGAAGTGAAAGGTACTTCCATGTCCCAACTCACTTTCAACCCAGATGCGGCCGCGCATCATCTCTACAAGGCGCGAGGAAATCGACAATCCCAGGCCGGTACCGCCATATTTTCTGGTAATGGAATTGTCCGCCTGCGAAAAAGAGTCAAATATGCTGGCAATTTTGGATTGCTCTATCCCTATCCCCGTATCTGTCACTTTAAAATGCAAGAGCACCTCGCCACCAGGTACTGCTTCTTGCCGGACCTGGATAACTACCTCTCCGCTTTCAGTAAACTTGATTGCATTGCCGACCACGTTAAATAAAATTTGCCGTATGCGGACAGGATCACCGATGAGCGTATGACGACTGTCAATATCAGTATCAGCGACCAACTCCAGCCCTTTTTGTTCTGCCGGAATGACCAGGGTTTTCACCGCATCGTCAAGCATGGTGGCCAGATCAAATACCACATGGTCCAATATCAGCTTACCTGCTTCTATCTTGGAAGAGTCGAGTATGTCATCAATAATGGTCAGCAGCGAATCAGCAGACGACTTGATCAAATCAAGATACTGACGCTGTTCGCGATTCAAGTTACTATCAAGCGCAAGCTCCGTCATACCCAGAATTCCATTCATGGGCGTACGTATCTCATGCGACATGGATGCAAGAAACAAACTCTTGGCAGTATTGGCAGCTTCTGCCATCTCTTTTGCCTTCAACAATTCCTCTTCATGCATCCTGCGTTCTGTGGTGTCCAGAACTATCCCGACCAGATGCCTAGCTTGATCTGCCGAGCCCCGCTTGATTTCGCCCACTGTCTGTATCCAGCATTCGCGACCATCTAGGGGCCGCACGATCTTATATTCATAGCTGAACCGGGTATGCTGCTCTATGGCTGCGCTCATGGCCTTGCCAACCGCTTCACGAAACTCGGGGACAATCATTTCCAGCCAGTTGGCATAGGTTTTCTCAAACTCCGCAGGCAAACCAAAAATAGCATTCATGGTGTCCGAACACTCGAATATCTTGCGAGCGATATCCAGTGAAAAACTCCCTATCTGCCCCACTTCTTGGGACTGGCGCAAGATAGCCTCACGCTCAACCAATTGCTCTTGTATACCATCCCTGGCGTTCAGCGCTTTAAACAAGAGGCTAAACAGGAAAGAGGCGCACAAACTGATGACGAGTGCGGCACCCAAAACCATGTTCCTGTGCGTCGCATAAGGCATCAATACGCTCTCGACCGATTCACCAACCAGGAAAGTTAATTGATACTCAGGTATCCGAAAGTAACCGTAAATCCTTTCTACACCATCTACTTTAGCAACCCGCCTATAATTCCCGGCAAGACTAGGTGTGGAAGACAATCCAAGAAAGCTGTTGTCGATAACTTTTCCCAGGACGGATTCCATGGATGGATAACGTGCCATTACCTCACCACTATCACGCAACACTGTTACCGCACCGCCTTCAGACATATTGAGTTTTTTTGCCAATGCAGTAAATTGGTCCGGGCTGACGGATACCACCAAAACGCCGTCAAACTTACCTTGTCTTAATATGGGACGCGTGAACTGTAGTGACCATTTGCCCGATACTTTCCCTTTTAAAGGTTTGCTGATGAACAGGGCGTCGGTTTCGGGACTATCGCGGTGTACACGAAAATGTTCGCGCTGGCTGAGATCCACCTTTTCGTTCGGCTTTGACAAATTTGAAAATTGCATCATGCCGTCTTGGTCTATCACTGCCACCTGAAAAGAGATATCTTGCAGAATTTCCTGACGACGACGTACGATGTCAGCAAATTCAGCCCAGTTACCATTCCAGTCGCCTCGTATGTCCAGTAAAACTTCATTGATGCGTCGGACGACGGACTGTGAATATTCAGCAAATACCTGTGACTGTACGTAAGTACGAACGTTTGCCTCTTGCAAGTATTGCGTGCGGCTGCGAAACAACTCATAAGCGACAAAACTCCAGGTCAGCAGCAGCGTCAAGACGAACATCAGTGTCAACTGACGGCGGAAGCGTTTTCTGGCTGTTTTCATTTGCTTTATCCAATGCAGTACGCAGGTTAGATCGGCACTATAAGCACCCGCCCGCTCAAAGAAATTTCGAATCTAAAAAATGTCATCAGTCCTGCAAGCTTGCTTTCACTTCCAAGACTTCATCCCAGGCATCGATAAATGCGGTCACACAATTGGGGCAAAAATGGCTACCCGCGTTATCCTGCAAAAACTGCCGTGCATCCTCGTCAGACCAGGCTTTTTTGTAGGGACGCACTGAAGTCAAAGCGTCAAATACATCCGCGACGGCCACAATGCGTCCAGAGAGTGGAATATTTTCCCCAGCCAGATTATTTGGATATCCTGTTCCGTCATATTTTTCATGATGCGTCCTGGCAATTTCCTCACCCATCTGTATTAAAGGTGCAGAACTGCCCGCAAGGATCACAGATCCAATTTCTGCGTGTCGCCGCATGATGCGTAATTCATCGTCATCCAGCCTCCCTGGCTTTAACAGGATATGGTCAGGAATCCCCAGTTTGCCAACGTCATGCATGGGAGCTGCATCCAGTAAGAGTTGTTGAAATTCAGCAGACAAGCCCATTTTCTTTGCAATAATCCTGGAGTAATGTGCCATTCTCTGTACATGCGCCCCGGTTTCTGGATCCCGGAACTCGGCAGCCTTGGACAATCGCACGATTAACTCTCTCTCTCTTTCGATGATGGCAGTTGTCGCCAGTTGCACCTCATGTTCCAATAGCTTGGCCCTGTCCTTGATCAAATTTTGAGAGTGGCGCAAGGCGAGTAAATTGCGTATGCGGCTACGGCATTCAGGTATATCCACAGGCTTGGCAAGAAATTCGGTTGCTCCCAACGACAAGGCCTCATGCCTGACCGCCTTTTCGTTTTCTGTAGTCACCATGACGATGGGGACATCCATGCAATGCGCTAGCTTCCTGACGTTGCGGATGAAATCATGCCCATTCAATCCCGGCATCATATAATCCACCAGAATAAGATCCGGCGTATTTGACTGGCACCACTCACAAGCCTTGAGTGGATCATCAAAACTTATGGCCGGAAAACCGCTGACCGATTCTGTCAGCGTCGCCAGCAGCAACAGATTGACGGCATTATCGTCAACGATCAATACATTAAGTTTCGCAGTCATCCCTTTTCCCATTTATTTGATACTCATACTGGCATCGAAGGCATTTTTTATACTATCTTTTTGCCTGACACAGCCTAGTGTTTATTAAGTGCAAATAGCACTCTCTACTTTAGTCGTTTTATTGCGCTTATCCAGTCAAATTGACAAGCCCGTTGATTGTCCATTGGGCGTAACTTATTCGACATAACTTGAATGATTACACCTTGCATAGCAAAACCAATGCATGGATATGCCCTGCCTGGTTCAGGTGAGTTCGTGAGATTCCGCTGAATAATATCTTTGAACACATCTGTTCCTTTCGATCTGCGCACATTCTCGTGCAAAAGACTAAAAACAAGTTTAAGCAGACGCATGGGCAATTGCCAGCGAAAAACAAGACACTATGCGAATAGAGAAAGACGGCGGTTCTGGGCCGGTGAAGCCGACAATTGGTCGCAGCAATGGGGCGACAACAGACGGCATTTGATGAGACGTCCCATAACGGGGAAATGGTTACGGGACAGGTGAATTAACTGATAGTCGCTTCGCCTGAAGTGAATAATATCTGAATTTTGCCACACGGCAATACAGAGAAACAAGATTTAACCATCTTTTGATGGTGTCGATCTATTTGCCACTAAACAGGTTTTTGAATTGGTTGATGGTCTCTTCTGCTTGCAAAAGCATACTTGCAACTTCGTGTATAGGCCGTCGATTAGAACGGGCAAAGTTACGCAACACATCAAACGCGACTTGCCGATCAGACTGAAATTTGGCCATCAGCAAGCCTACCGCCATGCTGGTTTCACGGCCAGAAGCAAGCGCAGATGTAAGATTAACTTCACTCTTCTTCAATTGCCTTATCTCTCTGGCGCGCGCAAGACTTGCCTCAACTGTGGGAACGATATTTAATACATCTACTGGCTTGACCATGTAACCTACCGCGCCGTACTCTACCGCCTGTTTGACGATTTCAGTGTCTGAAGTGGCAGACAGGAACATAAATGGAATTGCAGTTTCAGTACGCAAGTGGTTCGCCAGATCAAGGCCTGACATGCCGGGCATATTGATATCAAGCAGAGCAATATCAGGCTCCTGCATCAAGATGACATTCAATGCATCTTCACCGCACTGGGCCTGGATGATCTCATAGTCAGCCCTCTCCAAAATCCTGCTCAGAAGTGTAAGCGTGAACTCATCATCATCAACTAACAGTATCCTGCTTTTTATATTGACACTGGGAACCATGTACACCTCTTCTGTTATTTAAACACTCAAGTGGGCATCAGGTAAATCATAGCACCTGCCTGTCGACACTTTACTGTACCAACAAATGGGGAAACCTTAAACAGTTAGTTAATCTGGTTAGCAGTATTTCTTGAGTAGCCACAATGTTTAACCATCTTGCACAAGCACGCAACAAGTGGGCGACATATACATTATGGGAACAAAAAAACAAAACGGCACCTAAGTGCCGTTTTAACATACGTTCAGTAAGTATCAAGCGTAAGTACGCAGCCTGAGCGAAAACTCGCGCAGAGTCTGGATGCCAGATGCTTCTGCACGTACACACCAATCCTGCAATTGCTGCACCAGTTGCTCACGGCTGACGGTGGAACGCTCCCAGATCAGGCCCAGCTCCACACGCATATCATGCATGGTTTTTAGTGCGCGGCTATGTGCCAGCACCTCAGACAATTGCTGTTGCTGAGGCGCTTCGAGCTTGGTGGGCTCACGCTGCAACAATTTCTTGGTCGATTTCAGCATGTGCGCCTCGAACATGGCTTTCTCGCGCAAGCTTGCTACTTCCTCACTCCACGCACGACGCAAGGACTTGGTATATTTGGCCATGACGTCATAGCGGTTGGTGATCACGGCTTGTAGGGTTTCCAGATCAACGACAGTTTTGATTTCCTTGAACTTGGGTTCAGGAGCGACTTTCTTGACCTTGGCCAGACCAACGATTTCCATGCTGCGGATATACAGCCAGCCTATGTCGAACTCATACCATTTGGACGACAATTTGGCTGATGTACCAAATGTATGGTGGTTGTTATGTAGTTCTTCACCACCAATCAAAATACCGATAGGGAGGATATTGCGTGAGGCATCAGTGCAATCGTAATTGCGGTAACCCCAGTAATGGCCAATACCGTTGATGATCCCAGCCGCAGTCACAGGTATCCACAACATCTGTACAGCCCATACTGTGACACCAACAACACCAAACAGCATGAAGTCGATGATCAGCATGAGGGCAACGCCCTGCCAGCTAAAGCGGGTGTAAACATTACGCTCCATCCAGTCGTCCGGCGTGCCATGGCCATACTTTTCCATGGTTTCCAGGTTCTTGGATTCTGCACGATACAGTTCTGCACCTTCGAGCAAGACTTTTTTGATACCACGTGTTACCGGGCTATGCGGATCTTCTTCAGTTTCGCATTTAGCATGGTGCTTGCGATGAATCGCTGCCCATTCCTTGGTGACCTGACCAGTCGTCAGCCACAACCAGAAGCGGAAGAAATGGCTGGGAATCGCATGCAATTCCAGGGCACGGTGGGCCTGGCAGCGGTGCAGGAATATGGTCACACTGGCAATCGTGATGTGAGTCACGACCATGGTGAAAATAAACACCTGCCAGCCCGTTGCGCGGGTCAGACCGTTGGACAGAAAATCAACTACTGTATCGATAAAAGTGCTCAAAATGACATGTACTCCATTGTTATTGACGGCATCTTGGTTGATTCTGCAAAGACGCAATCAACTCTTTTCATTATAGACATCGGACGGCATTGTACGCGGTTTTAGAGGTGTTCACCCAATTCTAGAACTAATATTGTTGCCTTGCCTCAAGTTTCTTTGGCTGGACTGTTAATTAAAGTCACAACCCGTTGACCATAGGGCAAATTCACATGATGCTCTTGCAAAACTTGCCATAAAGCAAGGTTCACGGCAGACATAACGCTGGAACGACCATTTTCAGGATCGGCAATCCAGAACCCTACCCGCAGCTCAAAACCATCTGCCCCAAACTTCAGCAAATAGGCGGCAGGCGCAGGGTCTTTGCAAACGCGTTCCACGGTAGCCGCGGCCTCGCCAAGGATGGGCATGATCTTTCCAAGATCCGTTTCGTAGCCGACTGTCATATCAGTCCACATGGCGACCGTCCTGTCACTCAGGGAATAATTTTGCACCGGTGAAGACACCAGCATCTCATTCGGTATAACAGCTTCACCACCATCGGTTCCCTGCAAGACGGTATAGCGGGTATTGATTTGCGTAACCCGCCCGCTATATTTATCGACCGTGATCATGTCACCTATGGACATGCTGCGATCGAGCAGGATGATGAAACCAGATACATAGCTGCTGGTGATTTTTTGCAAACCAAACCCCAGTCCCACACCCAGAGCACCGCCAAAGACAGATAACACAGTCAGGTCTATGCCAACCAGGGTCAGGCTGATGAGTATGGCCAGCAAGATGAATACCGCCCTGCTCACCCGCGATAAAACAACTTTCAGGGAAGTATGTGCATTCGGTAACTTCATCAAACGAGTTTCGAGCGCAGCACTGGCCCACATGGCAACGACCAGGGTAACCACGACCGAGGCCACGGCTTGCAGTATGGTCAGCAGAGATACCTTGTTTTTACCCAAAGGCAGGGAAGCTTCATCGAGGGCCGTGAACAACTCCAGACCAAGACCGGTGAAATGAAGAACAACACCCAGCCATACCAGGCTGGCAAACAGCTTTTCAAAGACGGCGAGGAAATTACCTATATAGCCATCACGTGCAAAGGTTTGCCGCACGACGTACAGGGCAAAACGTATCAGTGCCAGTGAACCTATGATGGGAAACAATAAGGACAGCAAATGCGTATGCTGCCATTTGCCTAAAATCATTTTTGCGATCAGGATAAAAATCAGCGCCAGAGTTGGCGAGAGTACGCGGGAAAAACTTTCCACGCCCAGTTTCATCACACCAGACTCGCTGTCTTTGGCAGTAAAGGTGCGCCTGAGCGCACGCGACAATACCCAGGCGAGGCTAAAACAAAGAGCAACCACCCCAACTTGCCAGTAAAAATCAGGCTGGCCCAGATCCTTCGATAAATCAGACAACAAACTGGCAAGTAAAGGTGTGCTCATAGGCGGTGCTTATCGTGCTTACTTATCGTACGTGCTCGGAGACTTGAAGTGAATGGCCGTATTAATCTTCTGCTTCCGCATCTGGCGCGGCAGCTTCTGGAGCAACTTTGGCTGGTACTTTTTTGCGCTCCAGTATCGCTGCAAAGAAACCGTCAGTCTGATGCAGGTGAGGATAGAGCTTCAGATAGTCACCCATTTCCAGATCCACTTTTTGCTCAGCCAACACCTGAGACGCTGGCACCAATGCATAATCAGCATGCTCAGCCAGGAAAGCCTGGACGATGCCTTCGTTTTCTTCATCCAGAATACTGCAGGTTGCATATACCAGACGGCCACCTGGTTTGACCATGCGCGCAGCGCTGGCCAGGATGGAAGCCTGCTTGACATTCAACTCTGCCACGCCTTCTGGCGTCTGACGCCATTTGACATCAGGATTACGGCGCAAGGTCCCCAAGCCGCTGCAAGGGGCATCAACCAGTACGCGGTCCAGCTTGCCTGCCAGGCGTTTGATCTTGGCATCTTTTTCATGGGCAATGACGACAGGATGTACATTCGACAAACCACTGCGCGCCATGCGTGGTTTCAGTTTTGCCAGGCGTTTTTCAGAGATGTCGAAAGCGTACAAACGACCGGTGTTGCGCATCAATGCGCCCAGCGCCAAGGTCTTGCCGCCGGCACCGGCGCAGAAATCTGCTACCATTTCACCGCGCTTGGCACCAACCAGTTGGGCCAGCAACTGGCTACCTTCATCCTGCACTTCTATCGTGCCATCTTTAAACAAGGGCAGGTTCTGGATGGATGGTTTTTTGCGTACCCGCAAACCCGTGCTGGAATACGGTGTAGGTTCAGCTATGATAGGTGCTTGCGCCAATGTCGTTATGACGGTTTCGCGATCACCTTTGATGGTATTGACACGCAAATCCAGCGGTGCTGGAGTGTTCAACGACATGGCCAGCGCCAATGCGTCTTCTTCACCAAAGCGTTCCAGCAATTTTGTCCACAGCCATTCTGGCAAATTGGCCTTCATCATCAAAGGCAGGTGCGTGCGGTCAATTTCCATGACGCGTTGCAGCCAGGCAGTTTCATCTTCTGTCAAACCACCCAGGGAATCGACACCAACCGCATCTGCCAAACCCAGCAGGCTCAGGCGGCGCATAGGAGAACCTATGCCGGACTCAGAAAAATTGGTATAGACCGCTTTATTGCGCAGCAAGCCATATACAGCCTCCGCAACTACGCCACGTTCACGTGAACCCAGGCGTGGGTGATCACGGAAATAACGCGACAAAGTGCCATCTGCCGGGCCGGTAAAACGCAAAATCTCTCGTAATACTTCTTCGGTATTGACGAGTATGGCTGGAGGTAATCTCATGCTGCTTCCTTCTAATATGCTGATATGGCCCGGACGGGCCTTGTTACTATTTTTTGCTAGGTAATACGGATGGCAAACCGCGCAAGCGATTTTGCTGATACTGGTTAATCAAGCTTCTTATTTCTGAATACCCAGCTTGTTAATTAATGACATGAACACGATTGCCATCGATACGTAATTTACCTTCGACAAATTGCAATACGGCACGCGGATAAATCTGGTGCTCTTGTTCGAGTACACGGTGTGACAGAGTGTCTTCATTATCATCGTCAAGCACAGGCACAACTGCCTGGGCGACGATGGGGCCATGATCCAGTTCGGCAGTCACAAAGTGCACGGTCACACCATGCACTTTAACACCCGCATCGATGGCTTGCTGATGCGTTGCCAGACCGACAAAACTCGGCAATAGCGATGGATGGATATTCAACATCCTCCCTGCATAGTGCTCGACAAAGCCTGCCGTCAGTATGCGCATGAAACCAGCCAGAACAACCAGGTCAGGCGTGAATTCATCTATCTTTGCCTGCAAAGCAGCATCAAATGCCTCACGCGTGGCAAATTGCTTGCTAACGACTACCGCTGTCGGTATGCCACGGCTGGCTGCATATTCCAGACCGCCTGCATCAGCACGGTTACTGATAACAGCGGCGATTTGTGCAGGCCATTGCTGTTTTGCGGCAGCTTCAACGATGGCTTGCATATTGCTGCCACGACCAGAAATGAGGATAACAATCTTTTTCATGGCGGCATTGTACCGCTGACAGGGGTCTAGCCCCAAATAAAAATGCCGATAATTACTTACCGGCACCTATTATACAGGCCATTAAAAAACTATTCGAAGGAGTAAAACACCCTGAAAGCGACTTTTCTGTCGGCCCAGAAATCAGCGGCATCACGGAACACGTCGAGCAGGGTCTCGCGCGCTTCCTTGTCAAATTTTTGCGTATTTGGCAATTGCTCAAGCACGATCAAAAAGCCTGGTTGAGGGCCCGCCTTATAAATCATGTCAGTCAGGCAATCTGACAAGGCATCCAGGTTACGGCACATGGGCTTGGGAAAGCCAAAAGACAGCGCAATCTTGCCTAATACTTGTTGTTTCGTAGCTGCTTCAAGGCAATAGGCATACAGAAAATGCTGGCCCAGCTTGGCTGCCTCAGCTTGTAAATCCGGCACACGGAAAGCACGTATCGATTGCACCACATTTGGTGCTACCGTTGCCAACAATTCTATTTCTCCCTCGGTTGCTGAGATCATATTTACTCTTTAATTATTTACTCTTTAATTCTTCGAAAACTCTCGTAATGGTCTTCCGTATAATAGTATTCACCCGAAGCTTGCGGGTCTGCTCCGGCAATAATGCGGCGCACGCCACGGTTGCGGGCACGCGGCGTCTTTACCGTATATTCATGATAGTAACCACGCTTTTGCTTCGGCAATCTGGATTCATAATTGCCAAACACAACGCCATCCTTGTCATAAGGAAATGGGCCACCCTGCTTGATGAGCGTCAGCGTCGTCTGTGCCTCTTTAGGCAATTCGGCAAGCGCCACCTGACCAACACCATTTGGGCCTTTGGCGAAGCTCGTTGCAGCCAGCAAAGCAAGCGTCAGGAATACCAGCCATTTTTTAAAAAATGTTGGATTTATCATTATTTTGTCTATCCGCACACGCTTAAACAGCGCATAGAGTAACGGTTTGTCGATGATGAATCAACCATTGTTGCAGATGTTACAATGTATTAATTCATGCGCCTGTCACATTTGCGACAACATGCCTTGAGGCAATATTGTGTTGAAATCAGACTAATCGCGCTGATGTGCGTACCTTTGTATCAACCCCAAAGAATTGCAGGACATCACCCACCCTGGCGCGTGTATCACGTCGCCCGAGTGCAATCAATTCTTTGGTGTAGGTTGATTCAAATAGCAGATAAGAGGCCAACGCCGAACCGCGCGCCTCGGTAGCGCCTATGCCGCCCAGCATGGTTCGCACAGGTAAAGGCAGGCTGTTGGTATGACGACTGGCAATTTCGTCCAGCCGCTCAGATGGTGCGATGACCAGCAGATCGACCGGCCGCAAAGGTGTTTTTTCCAGTAATTCTGTTGGCAACATCGACAAGGTCTTGTTAATGCGCATCAGCCTTTCTATATCCACAGCCAGGCTATCAAGAAAAATGCTAGACAAGGCATGACCAGCAATTTGCGCCAGACTGGGGTAACGTGCGACTTCAGTATTGACGCTAGGCGGCTCAGTCAAACGGCCAGCACCGACGATCAGCACTTTTTGCGCCCCCAGATGGATGGCCGGTGATATTGGTGCCAACTGACGCATGGAACCATCGCCACAGTACTCCATACGCCCGCCCCAGTTCAGCGGCACGGCAGGAAAAATAAAAGGAATGGCAGCGGATGCCAGCAAATGCTGGACACCAATAAAATCACGCTGCGCCAGACGCTGGCTCCTGACCCAGGGTTCAATATCTGCGAGGGTCTGGTAAAAAGTCAGATGCTGCCCAGCAGTATATGAAGATGCTGTCACTGCCAGGGCATGCAGACTGCCATTGCTGAATGCCGCATCCAGGCTACTCAGATCCAGCATGCGGCTTAACAGCGCTTCCAGTGGAGAGTTATCCAGCAGTGAGTTGGGCGGGGCTTTACGCCATTTGTTCAACAGCCAGCCAAACGACCACAATGTCAGCCAGCGCGCGCCGCTACGCATGACGCCAAGAGAGTCAGCACGATAGACTTGCGCCGCCTCGAAATTTTCCCAGATATGCAGCATGCGCCCGACTGCATCAGCAAAATTATCAGCCCCGCATGCCAGTGAGGTCGCATTGATCGCCCCTGCCGAGGTACCGCAGATAATGCCAAATGGATTACTGGCAGGATGCCAGCCAGACTCCACCAGGATAGTCGAAATCTCATGCAGCACCCCAACCTGATAGGCCGCGCGCGCGCCGCCACCCGTCAAGATCAATCCTGTTCCCGCATTACTACTCGTTTGTGTAGGCATAAAAAAAGGGCAAATCCAGATTTGCCCTAGTGTAGTAGCCCCCTAGCAATTTGTCATGCTGCACGGCACAGTGAAAAGTCCAGACTCGACAAATACAACAACCATGCTTGAACAGTACCGAAGTGCAGTTGTTTTTTCTGTCAGCACACTGAGACGCGTAAGTGCTGAGAAAGCGTAGCGAGCGACGCTAGTTTTGGTTGAGAAGCGCAATCGTACTTTAGTACGATGAGCATCGCCAACCAAAAAACGCGCCGCGCAGTAGCTTTATCAGCATTTACTATTTGGGTTGCATGCGTATGGCGCCGTCTAAACGGATTGTTTCCCCATTCAACATCACATTCTCAATAATCGACTTGGCCAGACTCGCATACTCATCCGGCTTGCCAAGGCGCGGAGGAAACGGCACCATCTTGCCCAGCGCATCCTGCACTTCTTGTGGCATGCCCAGCAGCATAGGTGTTTCAAAAATGCCCGGCGCAATCGTCATAACACGGATGCCGCTGCGTGACAAGTCACGTGCCATAGGCAAAGTCAGGCCGACAACTGCAGCCTTGGAAGAAGCATAAGCTGCCTGACCAATCTGGCCATCATAAGCAGCGACTGATGCTGTATTGATGATGACACCGCGTTCACCATGCTCAGCAGCTTCTGTCTTGCCCATCGCATCTGCTGCCAGACGGCACATATTGAAAGTGCCGATGAGATTGATATTGACCACGCGCTGAAATACGTCCAGTGGGTGTGGGCCATCCTTACCTACTGTCTTGATGGCAGGAGCAACACCGGCGCAATTCACCATGCCGCGCAGCGTACCCAGAGTAACTGCCGCCTCGACGACTGCTTTGCCATCGGCCTCTGAAGTCACATCACATTTGACAAACTTGCCACCGAGCTCAGCGGCCAGCGCTTCGCCTGCTTCTACCTGCACATCTGCCAGCACGACCTTGCCGCCATTGGCAACGATCATTCTTGCTGTAGCTGCACCCAGGCCAGAAGCACCACCAGTAATAATAAATACATGATTTTGAATTTGCATGTTTGTCTCTCCAAGCTATTGTCTATGAGCACATTAATCGGATTGTGGGGATGACACTTATTTGTATCCACTAGTTACATCCACGATTACGCATGATTACGTTTACGTAAACGTCACATCCTCGTATTGTAGCGAATAATCTTCTCCGGGCAAAAATAAAAAAGTGGCAGCGATATATATTCGCTACCACTTTCCATTACTTTCTTTTCAACCAGGTTGCAGTTTATTTGCTGGCCGGTGTAGCAGATGCCGGATCAGCCATAGCTGGAGGCGGTGGCACCTCTGCCGGACTTGACACTGCAGATGCGACGGGGGCTGCAAGCTTGGCCGATGCAGAAGATGCCGATGCTGCGGGAGCTGCAGTCTGTACAGGCTGACTGAGATGACTACCCGCTGCGTTCGTCGGTCCTGCTGCTGGCAGCAAGGGCACCAGCAACAGCGCCACGATATTGATGATCTTGATGAGCGGGTTGACCGCAGGGCCAGCTGTGTCCTTGTAAGGGTCGCCGACAGTATCCCCCGTTACGGCAGCCTTGTGTGCTTCCGAGCCCTTGCCGCCAAAATGACCATCTTCTATATATTTCTTGGCATTGTCCCATGCACCACCACCTGTAGTCATGGAAATGGCGACAAACAAGCCTGTCACGATGGTCCCCATTAACAAACCACCAAGCGCAGCTGGTCCCAACAGCATGCCAACCAGGATAGGCACGATGACAGGCAGGAGGGATGGAATAATCATTTCCTTGATGGCAGATGTCGTCAGCATATCGACAGCCTTGTCATACTCAGGCTTGCCTGTGCCATCCATGATGCCCTTGATTTCCTTGAACTGGCGGCGCACCTCGACCACCACGGCACCGGCAGCACGGCCCACCGCTTCCATCGCCATTGCACCGAACAGATAAGGGATCAAACCACCAATAAACAGGCCGACGATGACTTGCGGATTCGACAAATCAAACGAAGTGCTCTTGCCGACAGAATCCAGCGCGTGGGTGTAATCGGCAAACAGCACCAGTGCAGCCAGACCGGCAGAACCTATGGCATAACCCTTGGTAACTGCCTTGGTGGTGTTACCGACTGCATCCAGCGGATCAGTAATCGCACGCACAGAGGCTGGCATTTCCGACATTTCAGCAATACCACCGGCATTGTCAGTGATAGGGCCATAGGCATCGAGTGCCACGATGATCCCGGCCATGGACAGCATGGAAGTTGCCGCAATCGCGATGCCATACAGGCCCGCAAGATTGAATGACACCAGTATGGCAACACACACAGCCAGCACAGGCCAGGCAGTCGATTTCATCGAAACACCCAGGCCAGCGATGATGTTGGTACCATGACCAGTGGTAGATGCCTGTGCCACATGCTGCACAGGTTTGAAGTCTGTTCCTGTGTAATACTCAGTGATATACACCATCAGGCCGGTGAGCACGATACCGACCAGGGCCGAGCCCATCATCTTCATGCGCATCGCTTCATCAGGCCAGACTTGCCAGGTGACGACAGCAAAACCTATCAGCGATAAACCGGCAGCCCACCATAAACCTGTATAAAGGGCAGACATGATTTTCTTACCGGGCTTGGCTTTGACCATGGAGCAGCCGACGATGGATGCCAGGATGGAAACGGCACCGAGCAATAAAGGATAAACAATCGCTTCGGTGACATTGCTGGTGATCACCAAAGCGCCCAGCAACATGGTGGCGATCAGCGTTACGACATAGGTTTCAAACAAGTCAGCGGCCATACCAGCACAGTCGCCAACATTGTCGCCGACATTATCAGCAATCACGGCGGGGTTGCGCGGGTCGTCTTCAGGGATACCGGCCTCGACTTTGCCAACCAGATCAGCACCAACGTCCGCGCCTTTGGTAAAGATGCCGCCACCCAGACGGGCAAAAATGGAAATCAGTGATGCACCAAAGGCCAGACCTATCAGGGGTTTGATGACATCGTGCTGCGTCAGGGTGCTACCGGCAGCGTTCATGACCAGCACCCAGTAGAAGATCGTCACACCGAGCAAACCAAGGCCAACGACCAGCATGCCAGTGATGGCACCGCCACGGAAAGCAACGTCCAGCGCCTCATTCATACCCTTGGTTGCTGCCTGCGCAGTTCTCACATTTGCCCTGACCGACACATTCATGCCGATGAAGCCGCAGGCACCCGACAAGACTGCACCGATCAGGAAACCGATGGCAGTAATCAGACCCAGGCCAGGTATGGCGGCAACGGCGATGAACAGCACCACGCCAACGATGGCAATGGTGCGGTACTGCCGTGCGAGATAGGCAGCTGCGCCTTGTTGAATGGCAGCGGCAATTTCCTGCATACGCGCATTACCGGCATCCTGTTTCAGGATCCAGCTGCGCGATATCAAACCATATAGTACGGCGATGACGCCACATGCGATGACAAACCACAGACTTGCTGTCATGTTGACTCCTCCAATATTATGGGCATGTTGGCCTTGTGGGCACATGCGTTTTTTTAACGACAAAGTGAAACAACGACAATTCTTCATTTTCCAGACCCGGATGCCAGACTGCCTTGCATCAAGTGACAAAAATGAATCCTGCACACTGCGAAACTTTTACGTAGCCCATATTTTTGGAGAAATCTGGCTGGGGCTTAGCCATAAAAAAAGCGGACAATGCAGTCCGCTTTTTACTTACTTATTCGGACAGCGCCGCAAATGCACTGTCGCGGATGGACTCTACCGGTCCGACACCAGCGATCTTGCGATATTTTGGAGCACCTGGTTTGCCAGATTTCGCCCAGTCGCCATAGTAAGACAACAGCACTTCAGTTTGTTCGTGATACACAGACAAACGCTTCTTGACGGTTTCTTCCTTGTCGTCAGGGCGTTGTACCAGTTCTTCACCAGTCACATCATCCTTGCCTTCAACTTTTGGCGGGTTGAATTTGACATGGTAAGTACGGCCAGAACCTGGGTGAATGCGGCGGCCACTCATACGGTCGATGATGGCTTCATCTGGTACATTGATTTCCAGTACATAGTCTATCGTCACGCCAGCATCTTTCATCGCATCGGCTTGTGGCGTAGTCCGAGGGAAACCGTCGAACAGATAACCGTTGGCGCAATCAGGCTGTTTCAATCTGTCTTTGACCAGACCGATGATGATGTCATCTGATACCAGTCCGCCAGTGTCCATGACTTTTTTTGCTTCCAGACCCAAAGAAGTGCCAGCTGCAATAGCCGCACGCAACATATCACCAGTAGAGATTTGAGGGATATTGTACTTTTCTTTGATATACGTAGCTTGTGTACCCTTGCCGGCTCCCGGCGCTCCCAACAAAATTAGACGCATGTTAAATTTCCTAAGACGAGTTTGAATTTTTTTACTTGTATTATCAAATCATGCCCGGCAGTGGTTTCATTGCAGGCACGGCTCTTTTTTGCTTTTCTTCTTTTAGCTTGATAACACAGTTTCTTTTCACGAAACTTACCACAATTTTCGCAATTCTTGATGCTTTGCCACGAAAACTTGGGGTTTTGCCCGTTTTTTTATTTCTTATTTATAAAAAATTGCCGGACACGCTCCAGATCTTCTGCCGTATCCACCCCTGGTGCTGGGCTGGAAGCAGTTACATGAACCGCAATCGCATAGCCATGCCACAAAACCCGCAGCTGCTCCAGTGCCTCAATTTGTTCCAATGGAGAAACAGCAAGTTGCGGATATTTTTTTAAAAAATCGTTGCGGTAGGCATACAAACCAATATGGCGCAAAGGTGCATAGGCTGGCGGGAACTGCTCGCGGCTGATGGCAAATCCATCCCTGTGCCAGGGTATGGTGGCGCGTGAAAAATAGAGCGCGCGGCCATGCTTGTCTAATACCACCTTGACGACATTGGGATTAAAACCATCTTCCACAGCATGGATAGGATGGGCTGCTGTCGCCATCGGCACATCAGCATTCACCAGCGCTGCCGTAGCGGCAATCAAGGCCGGATCTATCAGTGGTTCATCACCCTGCACATTGACGACAACTGCGTCATCAGCCAGGTTCATGCTGGCCGCGACTTCGGCTATGCGGTCAGTGCCTGATGGATGGTCTGCCCGTGTCATACATACCGGCACGCCATGTGCATTACAAGCTGCCACGATATCGGCATGGTCGGTGGCCACCATGATGGCACTGGCACCAGACAATAATGCCTGCTCAGCCGTGCGCACCACCATGGGTTTGCCGCCTATGTCAGCCAGCGGTTTATTGGCTAAACGGCTGGAAGCCAGCCGGGCCGGGATAATAGCGATAAAACTCATAAAACTTATGTCTTGGGTCTGGCATCAAGTTCTTCATTCGTCAGCGCGCGCGCCTGATCTGCCCACATGATGGGAATATCGTCGCGTATCTGGTAAGCCAGTTTATCGCCATAGCAAATCAATTCCTGACTGGCTTTTTGATAGACCAATTGTCCTTTGCACAAAGGGCAAACCAACACATCAATCAGACGTGCGTCCATGTTTTTTCTCCGAAATCATTTGTATCAGGGATGCGGCAAAAGCTGCATCAAGTTGAGCTACGACTGGCACTACCCAGATGCGGGTATCTTCCAGTAAAGCCGGGATTTGCCTACATTTTACTGCATCCTTTTCGGTAATCAGGATGCAATCAGCATCAACGCCTTCAAAACTCTGCGCATCAAAGGCATGATGATCAGGAAAAGCCCTGGTCTGGCATGGCAAACCCTGCATTGCCAGCATATTGAAAAATCGTTGTGGATTACCTATGCCAGCCGCTGCCAGCAAACGCTGTGCTGCGAATCCGGCCAGTGGCTTGCATTGCGTATCATCAGACAAACGATAAGCCTGACCTGCCAACAACTGCATACGCACGGTGTCTGCTGGCATCCTGCGTGGAAATACTGCTTCCGGCGCTGGCATATTGCAGATAGTAAAATCACGCCGCCTTTCCACAGGTTCACGCAAAGGTCCGGCTGGCAAGAGCCAGCCGTTACCAGCGCCACGCTGGTCAAACAGCACGAGTTCAACATCACGTCCCAAGGCATAATGCTGCAAACCATCGTCAGCAATAATAATATCGACTTGCGGATTAGCTGCCAGCACGCAACGCGCCACGGCAACGCGGTCACGCCCCACCGCTACCGGGCATGCTGCCCTGGCAGCAATCAATACTGGTTCATCACCAACCTGCTGCGGCTGCGAAGTAGCATCCAGCGAAATTACGCTCTCGGCATGCACACCATAACCACGCGAGATGACAGCGGGATGCCAGCCCGCAAGCTTTAATTGCTGCACCAGCCAGATCACCAGCGGTGTCTTGCCAGTGCCGCCGATAAAGATATTGCCAACCACGACCACAGGTACAGGTAATTTGGTTTGCGCTTTGTAGCCCATGACAAACAAGCCAAAACGGAAAGTGACGATGAGCTGGAATAACTTGGACACTGGCCACAGCAGACAGGCCAGCAGCCCGCGCTTTTGCCAGTTACTCAATAAGACTTTTTCCAATACAGCCCGCATGTCACTCTCTTGTTTTCTCTAGCCGTTTTCTACAAAAAGAAACCGGGGAGTTACACTCCCCGGTTTTTTGCCAGCTCCTGAAGCAGTACCCTACTTACAAGCTGGTCATTCCATACTTACTTCGCAGTAGCCTGGGCCGCAAACGTGACCTTGGCCATGCCCGCAATACGCGCTGCTTCCAGCACATCGATCACAGACTGGTGGCTTGTTGCACGATCTGCATTGATGATGATCACAGGATCAGGCTGGGTGCCAGTTTTGCCAGCTTCCAGCGCTGCTGCAGCTTTTTTCAAATCTTCTGCCAGGGTCAGGGTGTCAAGGAAAGACACTGCCTGGCTATTGATCTTGTAGCGGCCCTGAGCATCAATACCGATATCTATCTGATTCGGTTTGTCCTGGGCTTTTTCTGCATCAGCGGTCGGCAAGGTGATCTGCAGCTCGGTGAAACGGCTATATGTCGTCGTCACCATCAAAAAGATCAGGATCACCAGCAAGACGTCGATAAACGGGATCAGGTTGATCTCTGGCTCTTCCCTGCCCCTTCCTTTACGAAAATTCATGACTACTTCCTGGAGCTGTGGACGACATCAACAAACTTGATTGCCTGCTGTTCCATATCGACGACGATGCTATCAACAAGCGCGCGGAAATGACGCCAGAACACCATTGCAGGCATGGCGATCATCAAACCAAAGCCAGTGTTATACAAGGCAACAGAAATACCATGCGCCAGTTGCGCAGGATTAGCGCCAGTTGCATTTTGCGAACCGAAAATTTCTATCATACCGACGACAGTACCAAACAGTCCCATCAAAGGTGCCAGAGAAGCAATCGTGCCCAAAGTAGTCAGGAAACGCTCAAGTTCATGAGCAACAGCACTGCCTGCTTCTTCTATCGATTCTTTCATGACTTCACGCGGCGCATTCACATTGCGCAAACCCGCTGCCAGTACTTTACCCAAAGGAGAATTGCCAGCCAGTTGCTCTATGACTTCTGGCTTTACCTTGCCTGCCTGATAAACACGTATGACTTCATCGACCAGAGTAGGTGGCAAAATGCGGCTACGACGCAAAGAAAGGCTGCGTTCTATGATTAAAGCCAGCGCTATAACTGAGGCAATCAATAAAAAATAAATTGGCCAGCCGGCGGCACGAATGATATCGAACAAATTAACTCCTTGAAGGTTCCTAAATCCAAGCCCGCAATGTAGCGCGTTGTCTGCCTGCGAGCAAGAGTGCAAAGCAAAAAACTAGGCACAAAATGTTTCAAAGCATAATTTTCAACAAAAAGCATAAATCTCGCTGTGATCACAACAACATATCGTGATTGAAAATATTCACTGTTTTACACAAAATCTGTGTGCAAGCTTGTGGATAAGTACAGCGATTCTACCTAAGTCCATGATTTATTTCATTTTTTTGACTGTGCCAAAGATTTAGGCACAGCGATTTTGTGGATAAAACTGTATTTTTCCCATTTTAGCCCCGTCTTTTCTACACATAATTTGTGGACAAGTATGTGCAAAAGTCTTGCACACACTGACAAGTGACTGATTTAAAAGCAAATTATTGTACTGCCAATATTTTAGGCAAATATCCAATCTGACGCATTTTTGCACAAATTTTCATCATAAAAATGTGAGCAGGAAAATGCTCTGCGTTTTGCACAAAATATGTGGAAAACATTGTGCATTACCGCAAATAAATGCTACAAGTCACTGATTTTTAATCACTAATATGTCCTGCCAGAAAAACAGGCAAGCGGCAGTTTTTCAGTGCAACAATACTTTTTCCAAAGAAAAATTAACATTAAAGCAAATATGCACGAGACAGATTTGCTTCAATCTGGGCTTTTGCACAAAATATGTGGACAACTATGTGAAAAAGTATAGGGTATGTAACTAAGTCACTGATTTTAATCACTCTTTTATTCACGCCTAAAAAAGTGGCAAACCCTAATTATTCACAGGCGGGTTCAAAATATTGTCTTTACCATCATTTTCTCCATGAATTACAATTTATTCTGCACAAAATATGTGGACAAGCTTGTGTAAAAGCGCAGGGAAAGGCACTAAGTACTTGATTTTAAAAAAGATTACCGCATTGCAAATATTTTAGGCAAAACACCTGAGCACGCTGGAAAATAAAGTTTTCAACAGCTTAACCACAATTTCTGTGGATAAGTTTGTGCACAAGCGGCTCGATGCAGCGCAATGTCCTTGATTTGAAAGGGAATTTTCATTTTGCCTCATTCTTTTGCAGATTGATTTTTATTAAAAATCAAAGACTTAGATAGTAAACTTTCATTTCTTTTGACATCTCAGAGGCAAAATGACATGCTGATGACCAATCCACGCTTCTGTGGACAGATTTTCCGCCGCCGAGCTTTATGAATCCTGAATCGTCTTACGCCACTCCAGTAAACACGCCCCCCGTGATGACAGTTACGGCGCTGAATCAGGCCGTTGCTCAGCTTTTGGAACGCAACCTGCCATTGACCTGGGTTTCTGGCGAGATTTCCAACTTTACCCGCGCCGCGTCTGGACATTGGTATTTCACGCTAAAAGACAGTGGTGCCCAGGTCAGGGCCGTGATGTTCCGTGGCCGCGCGCAATATGCCGACTTCCAGCCCAGGGAAGGCGACAAGGTCGAAGTACGTGCCCTGGTCACCCTGTACGCGCCGCGCGGCGATTATCAGTTAAGTGTGGAGGCCATACGCCGTGCCGGCGTTGGCAATTTATATGAAGCCTTCTTACGCCTGAAAGCGCAACTGACACAGGAAGGCTTGTTTGACACCGAGCGCAAGCGCCCTCTGCCAGCCTTTGTCAAAACCATAGGCATAGTCACCAGCCCGCAGGCTGCAGCCCTGCGCGACATCCTGACCACGCTGCACAGGCGAGCGCCACACGTCAACGTCATCCTCTACCCTACTCCAGTACAAGGCGAAGGCGCAGGCATGAAGATCGCCCAGGCGATAGCCTCTGCCGCTGCCCGCGAAGAATGCGATGTCTTGCTGGTCTGCCGTGGCGGTGGCAGCATGGAAGACCTGTGGGCCTTTAATGAAGAAGTGGTCGCCCGCACCATCGTCAATTGCCCGATGCCGGTGATCGCCGGCATAGGCCATGAAACTGACTTTACCATCGCCGATTTTGCCGCCGACTTGCGTGCTGCCACACCTACCGCCGCCGCCGAACTGGCAGCCACGCCCAGGGATGCCTGGCTACAGTTATTACAGCGCCAGGCGCAAATACTCAGCCGTTGCATGCACAGGCAACTGAATGACCAGGCCCAGACCCTGGACTGGCAAAGCCGCCGCCTGCTCAGCCCCAGCGCTGCCATTGCCGCCAGACGTCTGCAACTGGCAAACCTGGCCCGCAACCTCAGCCACAACGCCAGCTTGCCAGTGCGCCAGGCGCGGCATGAACTGAAGCAACTGACCCTGAGCTGGCAAACACACAGGCCCGACCTGAGTAAACCCAGGGTGCTGCTGGCTGACATGCAAAGACGCCTGCAGCAAGCGGCAAGGCACAGCCTTGAAGGCCAGCAACAACAGTTGTCTGCCCTGCGCAGCCAACTCGAGATGTTGAACCCTCAACGCACACTGGAGCGCGGCTATGCCATCCTCAGCGACCACAAAGGCAAGGCCTTGCGCAATACGTCTGAACTCAAACCGCAATCGCTGATACAAGTCAGGCTGGCATCAGGTACTGCCGAAGTAGGCATCAGCAGTGTGCAAACCAAACTCGACTGATCCGTTACCGCACAAAACCCACATTGCCTTATTGCCGTCACTTACCGTCAGCACCTATGATGATCATTTTGCGCATATACATAGAATTTGTATAAGGCCGCGTGCATGCTTTTGCACAAAAGCTTACAATGCAGGTCTGGCTTTTCCGGATTACCGGAAATGAAGAACTCACGATAAAAGGATACGATATGGAACATACCTTACCGGCACTGCCTTATGCACTGGATGCTTTGGCTCCACATATCTCCCAGGAGACTCTGGAATATCACTATGGCAAGCATCATCAAACCTATGTGACCAATCTGAACAACCTGATCAAGGGTACAGAATTTGAAAACTCCACACTGGAAGAAATCGTCAAGAAATCTTCTGGCGGCATTTTCAATAACTCCGCACAGATCTGGAACCACACTTTCTACTGGAATGGCCTGAAACCTAACGGCAGCGGCGCACCTAGCGGCAAACTGGCAGATGCCATCAATGCCAAATGGGGTTCTTTCGATGCATTCAAAGAAGCTTTCACCAAGTCTTGCGTAGGCAATTTCGGTTCTTCCTGGACATGGCTGGTCAAAAAAGCTGACGGCACACTGGATATCGTCAACACATCCAATGCAGCTACTCCACTGACAACAGCAGACACACCATTGCTGACTTGCGATCTGTGGGAACACGCTTACTACATCGACTACCGCAATGCACGTCCAAAATACCTGGAAGCATTCTGGGCACTGGTCAACTGGGAATTTGCCACAGCAAACCTGGGCTGAGCCAGCTTGTCGTGATGCCCGTTGCGTCGTGACATATACAGCACAGATGAAAAAAAACCTGCGCATGCATCAGCACCGCAGGTTTTTTTTCATCCATCATGCAAGCTGTTTATGCGAAGATCATGGCTCAAATGAGCGCCAGGAATTTTCCCCTATGCTCTATCGCCTTACTCTTTGAACAGCATGCAAACCAAAGCCTCTCCTCTATTACGCTTTCTCCCCGCCATCTTCATTTTCATCTGGGCATCCGGTTATGTCGTCGCTAAATACGGCCTGCCCTATGCCGAACCGCTGACCTTCCTGTGCCTGCGGTATCTGGGCGTGATCATCTTCATGCTGATACTGGCGCTGACCATGCGTGCACCTTGGCCTGAGCGCCGCTTCTGGCTGCCGATAGCTATCGCAGGCATCATGATGCAGGCCATGTACCTCGGCGGCATCTGGTGCGCGGTCAAGCTGGGCATGCCAGCTGGCGTCGCTGCACTGATCGCCAATACCCAACCCATCTTTACTGCATTCCTTGGCCCCATCATCGGTGAACGCATCTACGGCAAACAATGGGCAGGACTGGCGCTTGGTATTTGCGGCGTAGCGCTGGTGGTCGCCAATAAAATCTCTGTCATTGGTTTGTCCGTCAGCAGCGTGACGCTGGCAGTCATGGCATTGACTGCGATGACCATAGGCACGCTGTACCAGAAAAAAACCTGCCCCAGTTTTGATGTCAGAACCGGGCAAGTCATACAGTTTGTGGCATCCCTGCTGGTCACCCTACCATTTGCGCTGACGCTGGAAACCCAGACCATCATCTGGACACCACAGTTCTTTGCCGCCATGGCCTGGTCAGTATTTGTATTATCCGGCGTTGGCATCTCGGTACTGTTCATCATGATACGGCATGGCGAAGCGACCAAGGTGACCAGCTATATGTACCTGGTACCCGCAGTCACTGCCGCCATGGCCTGGCTGATGTTTGGTGAAAAACTGACGATGACTGCCATAATGGGCATGGTGATTGCGCTCGCGGGTGTGGCGCTGGTGGTGAGGCCGGCAAGATAAGAAACTAAGAAGTGACAAGGAAAGACGCGCAACAAAAAGTTGATGCGCGTCTTTTTAACATTTAACTCACATCCTTTTTCTGCCGCAAGAACATGGCAACTGCCAGCATGGCGATGCCGACGATGGCGCCTACCCATAGCTCGGATTTGCCCAGCATCTCCAGCGATGGTCCATACAAATCTCCTGTCCAGGCTGTGAAAGTTTGGGCGTAGTCCAGTTTCGGGTTGTCGATTTTCTCATAAGCGATCCACGAAGCAGGAACAAGACTCATCAAACCGCGACCTATAATATTGAAGTTCAACCAGCGAATATTCAAGCCCAGATCCAGGTTCTTGCTAAGAATGAAGATCAACAATACTGTCATTATCGGTAAGCATACTGCCCAAAGTATTGGTCTGGCTTTGGCCCAGGCAGATACCATCATCAGCCAGCCGACTGTAGGCAAGGCCCACAGCATGTAGATGGGTAAAAGCGAAATCATTTTCAAAGGCGCCAGTAACATATCGCTGTCGTGGAAAGCTGCGCTGAACACGTTCGCCTGAATACCAGAATTTTGCAAGCTGATGGCAAAACTCAAGAAAATAGGCACGCCAGCGATCAGGGAAAACACCAAAGTCGCGAGCGGAAAAAACAACAACGCAAACAGCACTTTAGATAGAACCGTACTGGTTCCAGAGACTGGCATAGACTTCCAGAAAAGCGCACTTCTGTCGTCCCGCTCATTAAACAGCGAGCCCAGACAATACACGCCAACCAGTATTGGCAAAAGTATCCCCAGCAGCGACAATGGTATATAAAAAGCGTCGCTAAGTCCCTTGATTACAAAGCTGATCTGTGCTGCAGTCATGACCGCAGGCTCGACAACCTGCCCTTCAAACTGATAGCTGGGTCTGCCTTTGACTGAGGCATACAAGATCACCAGAAGTGCAGCTATCGATGCATTTGGCCATAAGAGCATCGCTTTGTTTTCCCAATACTCACGGCGTATCAGCCACATCAATTTTTTCATGCTTGCACTCCTTTCATGGTCGCGAGATATATCTCTGCAATACCTGGCTGGCGGAGCTCCCCCAGGGCACGCAGTATGTCAGTGCCGATATTTTCAAACAACATGGCAGATTTGCCGAAAACCGTTCGCTGACTCAAGGGCTTCAGGGCAGCGGCCTGCTCTATCTGATCTGGATGGATCAAGACTTCGACGAAGCGTTCTGCCAATTGCTCCATGCTGGTGTCGAGCACGATTTTTCCTTCATTGATAAAAATGATGTCACTGAGTACATGCTCAACCTCTTCAACCTGATGCGTAGTGATGACGATGCTCTTGTTTTCATCAAAATAATCTTCCAGCAAGTTTTGATAAAACTGCTTGCGGTACAAAATATCCAGACCCAGGGTCGGTTCATCCAGTACCAGCAATTTAGCGTCGATAGCCATGATCAGGGCAAGGTGCAGTTGTGCCACCATACCTTTGGACATGGCTTTGACTTTCATGTCTGGCTTCAATTTGGTATGGGCGATATATTGCTCAGCCCTGGCGCGGTTGAACCTGGGATGCACACCTTCGACAAAAGCTATCGCGTCTTTTACCTTGAGCCAGCGCGGCAAAATAGCCACATCGGCGATGAAACAGACATCATTCATCAGCGCATCACGCTGGGTGCGTGGGTCCAGGCCCAGCACCTGCATGTCGCCGTCAAAATCACTCAATCCCAGTATCGACTTGATAGTGCTGGTCTTGCCAGAGCCATTTGGCCCTATCAGGCCAACGATGCGGCCAGGCGCAATCTCAAATTTCAGGCTGTCAAGCACGCGCTGTTTGCCATAGTATTTGCTGATACCACGGGCTGAAATGACGCTATTCACTGACTTGTTCTTTGATGTATCTGCTGCGCTGTTCATTTCACGCCTCCCTTATCCTGCAAACCCGGCAATTGCTGCACATCCAAACCCAGCCTGCGTATGCGTTCCAGCATGGCTGGCCATTCTTCTTCAATGAAACGCTGGCGTTCATCTGCCAGTAATTTATCGAGCGCTGATTCGGTCATATACATGCCCACACCTCTTCGTTTTTCCACCAGTTCTTCATCGACCAATTCCTGATAGGCTTTTAAGACCGTAATCGGATTGAGCTGATACTCTGCTGCCACCTGCCTGACCGAGGGCAAGGCGTCGCCTGGCTTTAACAAGCCATCCAGCATCATTCCCAGCACCCGTTGCTTCAATTGCCGGTAAATCGGCGTCTGGTCATTCCAGTTAACACTCATGCTTGCACCTTCCTGTGAATACCCGGGACAACGAGATTGATACTTCTCTAGCGTCATCTCACAAGTAAATTAGTGTTGTAGTTAACTATAACACCAACTCAATATACTTTGTGTAAGTTTTTTGTGGCGCATGACAATAAAAAATCGGCATGGCACACTTGTCGATCTTCCTCTTCCGTATGGATAGCACTCATGCATCGCCTGACCTCTACTTTTTGTCTGCTCGCTCTATTGTTCACCACCAATACAACATTCGCCGATTGTGTTGAACCTACCAAGCAAGAATTAAAGTCCGCCAAATCTGCTGGCTGGAAACTCGACGATGACGGCAAGCGGCAAAGCCTGGCACTCTCTGCGGCTGATTGCCTTGGTAATCCGGATACAGAATTACGTGATGAACTGGCCTTTGAAGGGTTATCAGCCTGGATGCGTACTGAGAAGCTGGACGTCGCGACACTCACCAGCCTGCGCACGAAAATGTTGAATGCCGTGCAGGCACCTGCAGCGGAAGAAAGCAGTTTTTTGCGGCCCTTTGCCATATTGACGCTGGCAGAACTGGTGCGGGCAGACAGGAAAAAACCATATCTGAGCACACAGGAGAGAATCGATATCGTCAATGCAGGCAGCCACTATCTGAGCAACTTGCGCGACTATCGTGGCTTTGATGAAAAAGATGGTTGGCGACATGGCATAGCCCATAGTGCTGACCTGATGCTGCAACTGGCGATGAACCCGGCCATAGAAAAACCCCAGCATGAAACCATGCTGGCAGCCATTGCTACGCAGATCGCCCCATCCACGCATTTCTATCAATATGGTGAGGGAGTCAGGCTGATGACAGCCGTGTATTATCTGGCGCGGACACCGAGTTTCAACAAGCGTGACTGGGACGTGTGGTTCAACAAGCTGATAGACAACAGCATACAACCTGGTCCTTACACTCAGGCCAGACTGGCGCAAAGACATAATGTCAGTGCCTTTTTACTGCCCCTGTATTTTTCAGTCAGGGAGAGCACCGAACCCGCCCTGAAGGAAAACCTCTTGCCCGCTTTGAGGGAAGCCCTGCGCAAAGTCAATTGATAGTAGTGAACTGTAACAGTCCACTAGCCACTCACGACAAAGCATGCAGCGCAGCACTGCGCGCATGAATGGCCGTAGTATCAAACAAGGGCACACCGGCATCATCCTGACCTACCAGCAGGCTGATCTCGGTACAACCGAGAATGATCGCCTGCGCGCCACTCTCTTTCAGGCTGGCCATGATGCGGCGATAGTGCTGGCGTGATACAGGGTTGATTTTGCCCAGGCAAAGTTCTTCGTAAATAACCTGGTGAATAATGTCACGGTCTGCCAGCTCGGGCACCAGCACTTGCAAACCATGTTTGCTGTGCAAACGCTCGCGGTAAAAATCCTGCTCCATGGTAAAGCGCGTACCGAGCAAACCTATCTTGCCGTAACCTGCATCCTTGATGGCTTGCGCAGTAAGGTCGGCAATATGAAACAAGGGTATCGCTACCGCTGCCTCAATAACATCTGCCAGCTTGTGCATGGTGTTCGTACACAGCACCAGAAAATCTGCACCCGCCAACTCCAGTGAGCGTGCTGCTTGCGCGAGGATGACACCGGCGGCATCCCAGTCACCGGCGTGTTGCAGTCTCTCTATCTCATGAAAATCGACGCTATACAGGATGATCTTTGCAGAATGCAGGCCACCGAGTTTTTCTTTGATGGTTTCATTGATTTGCTTGTAATAAGGTATCGTTGATTCCCAGCTCATGCCGCCTATAAGGCCTATGGTTTTCATTGCAACTCCATCTGTGAATTGAAGGCCAGCGCACTAGCCAGATGATTGAATGCCTCTATAATAAACAGACCGAATTTTCCAGGCTATCAAGAAATTTCAGCAGAGAGCTTTTGTCATGAGCATGGATACCATCGACATCAAGTGGGCAAGACTGGAATTATTGCCAGCCCTGCCCTATTCCATCAGCGGCACATCTTCCCATACCAGCCTGGGTCTGGCATTTGCACGTCAGACCGGCGTACATGCGATAGGCAGCGATATTCGTCATGACTTTGATGCCTGGCCAGGCGACTTTGCCATCAGCACCGCTGGCTTACCGATGTTTTCAGAATCTGCACATGGCGGGGAATACCTGCTCATGCACATCACCAATCCTGATCTGCTGGCAGACATGCGTGCATCATCGCCGAGACAGATATTCCATGGCGACAAACAGGCCGTCATGCTGGCCTGGCAATTGCGCAGTCTGCTCTTACAAAAAGATAAAGATGCTCTGCTCCTGCAAGAAAAAGCTGGCCTGTTTTTGCAGCGGGGCTTAGCGCTCGCCAATGAAAAATCAAGCAAGGTAAAGACATCCAGCCCATATGCACAAGACAAAGTTTTACATGGCCGCATACTGGATTACATCGAAGATCAACTCGACACCTCCTTGAATCTGGAAGAGCTGGCAACGATGGCAAATATGCCACTGCTGCGCTTCTTGCGCAGCTTTGCCCATGCAACCGGCACCACACCACATGCCTACATCACTGAGCGTCGCCTGCAAAGGGCGCGCTTGCTCATCCTTGATAGCAATTTATCTATTGCAGATATTGCAGCAGATTGTGGTTTTGCTCATCAATCTCATCTTGGCAGCGCCTTTAAATCCAGGCTGGGACTCAGCCCTCAGCAATACCGTAAGCTGCCTCGGTGAAGATTATTTCAGCAAAAAACTAAGCGATCTTCGCTTTAATAAAGCAAAAGCAAATTTTCTACCGATTTTCAGAGAAAATATTTTCCCACGGAACTGTTTTCCAAGACATTTGTCTATGGAAAATGCGCTAATTCCGGGGATAGCTTGCTAACATCGCTATTTGCGCATCACCTCCTGATCAATCCCATACCTGCTAATTAAACTAAAACCAAGGTTTTCATCATGTCTCCGAAAATTCTCACCGTCAGTGTTGCGCTCGCTTTTAGCGGAGCAGCCAGCTTGCTATTTCCGCAAGAAACCGCCCAAGCCGCACCAACTACTAACAGTGTCGCCAAAATCAAACCAGCCGACCTGACGCTGGAACAGGTATACCGCGCCAAAGGCTATGCAGGCCAAGCCGCACGCCATATACAATTCAGCAAGGATGGCCGCTACCTGGCTTACACCTGGAACCCTTTTGGTGAAAATGGTTTTGATTTATATGTACACGATACCCAGACTGGCGAAACCAAACGCATCACTTCACCAGCATTGATGAAAACCTACGATGCGCCAGAAGACTGGGAGCGCTTCGATAAAAAAGCCAGACAAAAAGAAAAAGAAGAAGCCGAGCGCCAGGCCAAGGCAGAAGCCCAGGCCGCCTACCTGCGCGGTGAAAAAGTCAACCTGATGCAGTGGGAAGAAGCCGCGCTGGAAGAAGTGAAACGTGAACTGGCCGAGAAAAAAGCCAAGGACGCTGCCAAGAAAGCGGAAACCGATGCTGAAGGTGCGAGGGAAAAAGCCGCTGCTGCTGCCGCAAAAACTGGCACAGCCAGCGTAGCTAAAAACGATGGTGACAAGAAAGACGAAAAGAAGGATGCAAAAGACGACAACAAGGCCAAGGAAATCTGGGAACTGCGTGACGAGCTGAAAAAGAAACTCGAAAAAGAAAAACTCAAACCGACTGACCTGTATCCTGGTGTGGATGCCCTGGTCTGGGCGAATAAAAAGAATGAACTGATATTCCAGTATCGCGGTGACCTGTTCCGGCTGAATGCCGCAGATGGCAAGATAGAACGCCTGACCCAGACTGACAAGCCTGAACGTATCGTCGCCTACCAGGCAGATGATAATGGTTATATCTATATGGATGAAAAACGCCTGTTCAACGCCAGCTTCAGCAGCAGCGCAATACGCCAGTTGAACCGCGAACTGATACACCCAGACGACGCCGATAAAAAATACCGCATTGCCAATACTGTACTCAGTGAAGACAAGCAATGGATGGCGATTTCTGCCGAAGCACCGGATGCCAAACCAGAAAACGGCAAACCGCCCCCACCTTCTGAACGCCAGGTCGAAATCATGAACTACAGCGAACGCTTTGCTACGGCCAAAAAAGTGCCACGTGAAGTATCCGATGACAAACGCAAGATACCCGCCACGGCTCTGTATATACGCCGTGTTGGTGATGCCTCTGCACGCCAGCCACAACCAGTCTTCACCAATGATGGTGGCGATGTCTGGTTCGAAATGAGCCCGGTTGCCTGGGCCAAGGATGGTAGCCGCTACACTTTCTCTACTTGGGAACGTGAAAAAGACTTGTTGCGCATCTATGTCGGCAAGGCAGAAGAAGGCGTCAAGCCACAAATGGTTTTTGAAAGGCGCGGCAACGTTGGTCATGAAGTCGTCAATGTGCTGGCACCACGCTTCACTGCCGACAGCCAGCAACTGGTTGCCGTCCTTGATGAGCACGGTTATCGCCAGCCCTATGTGATTGATGTCAGCAATGGCAGCGCAAAACCATTGCTCAAAGGCGATTTTGAAGCCCACAACATCATCGGTTTTAGCGATGACAATAAATCCATGTTCGTACTCGCCAACAAGGATGATTTTGCCGCCATGAATGCGTACAAGGTCGATCTCGCAACTGGTGACATGAAAGCTCTGGGCCAGGCTGGTGACTTCCACCGCAACAGTACCGTGACAGAAAGCGGCGACAAACAGGCCAGCATGGCAGGTCAATGGGCCAGCCGCCCTGAATTGAAACTGGTGGATATCAATAAAGCGAAATCCACGACGCTGACACAAAGCCATGACCCGCAATGGAATGCGATAGACCTGCAACGCCCTGAGCGCTTCAGTTACACCAACCGGCATGGTGACAAGATACAGGCTTATGTGTTCAAGCCAGCCGGTCTGAGTTCATCTGATCACCGCCCTGCGATTGTTTATACCTACGGTGGTCCGCTGAATGACAGGCATATCGTCGAAACGGACAGCTTCCAGCAGACTGCCTATATGTTTGGCATGTATATGGCAGCCAAGCATGGTTATGTGACTGTGGCAGTAGATCCACGCGGCCACTCCAATTATGGTCGCAAGTTCAGCGATGCCAACTGGGAACAGGTAGGCAAACCGCAGGCAGAAGATCTGGAAGACCTGACCAAGTACATGCAAAAGAACCTCGGTGTAGATGGCAAACGCATAGGCCTCACAGGCTGGAGCTTTGGCGGCTTCCAGACCCAGTACACCATGTACACCAGCCCTGATACTTTTGCTGCCGGTATCGCCGGTGCTGGCCCGACAGAATGGGAAAACTACAATAGCTGGTACAGTGGCCGCACCATTGGCAAGACAGAACGCAGTAAACCTAACCTGCGTAAATATTCACTGCTGCCCCTGACTGCTGGTCTGAAAAAACCGTTGATGCTGGTACACGGCATGCAGGATCCAAACGTCTTGTATCAGGACACAGTGAATGTGTATCGTGCCCTGCTGGAAAACGGCAAGGAATCCCTGGTTGATCTCTTCCTTGATCCAGATGGTGAACATGGCCTGGGTGGCACAGTTAAACCCAAGGCTTTGCACAAAAAATATGAAGCTTTCTTCCTGCAGCATTTGGGCAAGGCTAAATAAGTAATGAATTAGCCGTAGTAACTTGAACAAAAGAGCGACCAAGCTGGTCGCTCTTTTCGCTTATATCAAGGGATTACACTACAGAATTGGCCCTGAAAAACAGGGAACGGCAATTTCGCATTAAAATTACCGTAGATTATTTGCGCAAGCATGCTGATAATGCCCCCATCGCCTGATTTTCAGATCAGGCAAGCACCGATTCAGGAGTTACCCATGAAAAATAGCATCAGCCAATACCTGTACTCTGTCTGCCGACAGGCAGCGCAAGAGTTTCGTCAGATAGGACAAAAGGTAGGAGAACGCCTGTTGCGTACACCCTTACCAAAAATCCTGGTTATCATTCTTGCTATCGCGCTGCTGATCACGATTATTCCGCTGATCATTACCTTGTTTATTGCTTTTGTACTCATCAGGATATTGTTGAAAATCATTTCCATGAGCGTACGGCAAAACCGGGGTAAAGATGCAAACGTGCCGTATGAACGACGGATCAAGGATATACATTGATTGGATAATTGCTAAAACAGCCTGACTACTAACCCACCATCAAATCCCCACACTGAAATTCAGTCCAGGAAAATCCTGAGTCAGATTTTCTTTCAGGCTGCTTGGTGTCAGTCCTGTCCAGCGCTTGAAAGAACGCCGGAAATTATTCGCATCATGAAACCCCAGGTGCATGGCAACTGCCTCATTGTCGTAATGTCGGCTCTGGAATAAATACAGGGCCACATGGGTGCGTACCTGATCCAGCTCGGCCTGGAAATGCGTGCCTTCTTTGGCCAGATAGCGTTTCATGCTGGCTGGGCTGACGGAAAACACTGCTGCCAGTTGTTCCAGGCTAGGGTTGCCTCGTATATGGGTCAGCAGATAATCATAGACCGCATTTAACAGACTCGGCGTTTCATCGCTGAGCAAAGCTTCTTGCTGTGCCTGTTGCAATGCCAGGCTCGCTGCCAGCGCATTACCACGTGGCCACGGCAAATCCAGGTATTCTGTGGCGATCAGCATGGCATCCAAATGGCAATTAAAACGCAGCTCACTGCCCAGGTGCACTTCATGCTGCTCAGTGTGACGGGCAGCACTGCGGTTGAAACAGAAGCGCCATGGCAGACGCACACCACTGAGCCAGCGGCACATCGCAACAACGGCTGTCATGTGCATCTCGACTATTGCTGGGTGCAGACTGGGGGCGCCATAGCTATTCATCCAGTACAAGACAGCCACATCCTTGCCTTCACTGAACCTCGGCCTGAGCAAAGGGCATAGTCGGGTAGAATGCGCGCACAAAATCTCCAGCGCCTGCCGCAAGCTCTGTGCCTGCAATAATGCATGGCTGACACTGCCAAAATGCCCCGGCAGCATTTGCTGCCCCAGCATGAAACTGCTGTCGGCACTGCGCAGAGCCTGTAGTGCGTTAGCCAGCAATTGCAGATATTGCTGTGGACTGATATTACATTGCCCTTGCGTGATCCGAGCCGCCTCAACGCCTACACTACGCAAGATGAGCCCATCATCGACTTCGCGACTGCGCGTGTAAGCCAATATCTGGGCCGCATGGTATCCGGCTGGCAGGCAGGCGTCTGCAGCCTGATGGAAGTGCATTACAAGCCCCTCGTTGCCAACTGCGGCTCAGTAGAGGCAAGTGCACTGGCTTCCACTGCACGGCTAAGTCTGCTCAGCAAAGTATCCGGTGCATCGTCTGCCACAGTGCAGGCATGACGCATGCTGATTTCCAGTATCGCCTCTTTGGCACAATAACGCATCTGCCTGACCATCTTGCACAGATGCACGGCCAATGCCTGCGCTTCTTCCAGACTGGTGTCATGCAAGACCAGGGCAAACCTGTCGCCTGCATAACGACACAGCACATCTTCATTACGCAGGTTCAGCAAGAGCATGTGGCTGACGGCCTGTAAAACACGGTCGCCCTCATGCTGACCATGCTGACGGTTAATCAGATGGAACTGGTCTATGTCCAGCAATACCAGCGCACACGGTATGCCAGGGTGGCTGTCCAGCTCCTGCTTGATTTGCAGGCGCAGATAATCAGCATTGCTGAGCTGGGTCACACGGTCAAATGCACGGTGGTCGCGAAACAGACGCTCACGCTTTTACAAATGTTCATTCAGGGTGAACTGTTCTTCGCGCCAGTAATACATGCCGGCAGTGACGATCAGCATACCGGCAAAGACCAGCATGGATTCCAGCCAGTTATCCCAGACATCTTCCTTGGGTATCGCAAAAAACTCATCCAGGCAATCCGCCCATGAACCCAGCATGATGGCCGCCAGACCAAATGCAAACAGTCGCGTCACCAGGCCCTTGGGACGACTGCTGAGCATGATCAGCAACCACAGGCCAGACATGACCGAAGTGCCGCCTTCACCGACGATGTCCATCCACTTCCATTTGATGAAGGGCTTGGGCGTGCCCATATAGGCATACAGAACAATAAAGGCGATCAATGCCACACAGGCAGTGATGATGAAGTTTCTATGCAGGCGCAGCATGGAATTTTTAAGCATTGCATTCACATCCTAAGGTCAAGTCGCGCGAGGGTAATTGAGATGCATGACGGGACGATGACATGAGTGTTTTTTTGATATGGGCTATGGATGGAAAACAACAGGGGGTGCAAACGGCTCAGCTTTTATCAAGAGTGCCAGGTTAACCATCAAAGACCTCTCACCACAGAGGCACAGAGACACAGGGAAAAGCAAGAGAAAGAAAAAGCGCTTTATCAAAATGGATAGATTCGTTTTTGAGTCTTCTCTTTTTCCTTTCTCTGTGTCTCTGTGTCTCTGTGGTGAGCTTTTTGGTCTGTTTTTCAAAAAAACAGTTATTAGCTATTTACCGCCAACCGCAAAAGTCATTTCAGCTCACATCTTCGCGATTTACAGTGCGATTTCCCCGCAACGGCAAATCCGGCTCCCCCCCTGTCACAAACCCGACATATGTAACTCCTAGAATCCGCCCACTCTTTGCCATCCATTACCTGCGGAAAATCTCACCCATGAAAACCCTGAAGAAAAAACCTGTGCCTCAACTATCCATCATCATGCTGGGCATCTCGGCCATGCTAAACGCCCATGCCCAGGGGCCAAACGTAACTGTCAGTGATGCCAGCAGCGTTGTCATCAGCGGCCAGCGCGCCAGTATGCGCAAGGCGCTGGAGATGCAGGAAAAAGCCGACAATATCGTCAGCGTGGTCAGTAGTGATGACATCGGTGGCTTGCCGGACAAAAATGCAGCAGAAGCATTGGCACGTCTTCCCGGCATCTCGGTACAGCGTGATCAGGGTGAAGGCCGCTATATTGTTGTACGCGGACTGGGTGCTGATCTGAATGGTGTCACGATCAATGGTGCCCTGGTGCCATCGCCAGAGGCCAGCCGCCGTGCGGTAGCGCTCGATGTCTTGCCTGCAGGGATGATACGTTCACTGGAAGTCACCAAGACCTTGCGCCCTGAACAGGATGCCAGCTCGCTCGGAGGCGCAGTTGAAGTCAAAAGCCTGACTGCCTTTGATTTGCCAGGGAAATTTTTGACACTAAATACTGGCGCCAGTTATGACCAGGTCACGGGCAAGACCAGCCCGAATGCCGGTCTCTTGTGGGCTGACCGTTTTGTCGGCGGCAAGCTGGGTATCGCTGCGGGTATCAGCGCAGAGAAACGCAGCTTTGGTTCAGACAATGTGGAAACCGGCGGTGCCTGGGACAATGGCAAGCTGGGTGGTTTTGAGTTGCGTGATTACCTGCCTGTGCGTGAACGCCATGCCTATGCCTTGAACCTGGATTACAAGCCGACTGCATCGCAAACTTACTTTATGCATGGCTTTTTGAGTGACTTCAGTGATGATGAAGTGCGTGACCGCATTACCATAGGCAGCTTTGCCAGCGGCACCCTGGCTGAAGGGGCAACGACTACGGCCAGAGCAGAACGCCGCATACGTCAGCGCAAATATACACAAACCATCAGCTCTGTCGTGCTGGGCACAGAACAAAAATTCCAGGACTGGAAACTGGATATGGCAGCAGGCTCCAGCCGCGCCAGCGAAGACACGCCAGAAGCCTTGAACGATGGCCGCTTCCGTGGCAATGCCAATTTTGCCGGGGTTGGTTTTGTTGATGGTGAAGTGCCCAAAATCATCGGCCCCGCCAGCCTGCATGATCCAGCGAACTACAGCCTGAACGCCATCAGCCTGCAGCAGCGTTTTTCCAAGGATACTGAACAGCATCTGAAATTTGATCTGGCCCGCAAATTCCACTTCGAGCAGTTTGAATCGAATCTGAAATTCGGTGCCAAGACCAGCCGTCGTGAAAAGACCAATGACACCAATCAATGGACTTACAACAGCAGCAAAACCAGCAGCGGCAATTACTGGGGGCCGGGTTCCACGTCCATGAGCGCCTTTGTACAAAACCAGGCACTCGATTATCCCCTGGGCAATATAGGCACGGCCATCAGTGCTGACTTGATACGCGCCCGCGTGGCTGGCTTGGACAGAAATGCCGCCCGCTTGGTGCTGGAATCGGCCATCAATGACTACAAGATCAATGAAAATATTGACGCCGCTTATCTGCAAAACAGCTTTGACATGGATAAGCTGCACATACTGGCCGGTGCCAGGGTAGAACGCACGCAGTTTGATGCTGCTGGCACGCAAGTGACTGGAGGTACCAGCCTGCAAGCCATCAGCCGCCAGCTCAGTTATTCAGACTGGTTGCCGTCCCTGCACTTGCGTTATGACCTGGACCAGAAAACCAGTATACGCGCAGCCTGGACCAATGCTGTGGTACGTGCCAACTTCAGCCAACTGGCGCCCGGCATCAACCTCACCAGCACTACCGAAGCAGTGATAGGCAATCCAGATTTGAAACCACTGAAAGCCAGCAATCTTGATCTGGGCGTAGAAAAAATATTGGGCCATGATGGCAGCGTTTCGGCCTATCTGTTCAACAAGGATATCAAGAACTTCACCTACACCACCAACCTGGCCGGTTCTGGCGCATGGCAAGGCTATACCAGTGCTGTCTCTTATGCGAATGGCGATACCGCCAATGTCAAAGGCATAGAACTGTCTTACTCACAGCCCTTGCGCATGTTGCCAGCCCCGTGGAAATACCTGATCGTTGGTGCGAATGCCAGTTTCACTCGCTCCAGTGCAGACATTGCCCGTTTTGATACCACAACCGGTAAATCCCGCGGCCGTTCCATCAGCCTGCCCGGCCAGTCTGACCGTGTCATGAACCTGATGCTTGGTTATGAACATGGCCGTGTTAGCACCCGCCTTGCGCTCAACTACAAATCTCCTTACCTGCTGGAAGTGGGCACGGATATCTTGCGCGCAGACCAGGACCGTATTGTTGATACCCAAAAACAGCTCGATTTTTCGCTGGCCTATCAACTCAGCAAGCGCTTCCAGCTGATCTTTGAAGCAGCAAACCTGAACAATGAAAAATACTATGTGTATCAAGGCGCGCATCAATTTAACTCGCAATACGAACAATATGGTCGCACGTATAAAGTCACACTGAAAGCCAGCGCATTCTGATGAGCATGAAAACGATGAAAACAAAATATCTGATATCAAGCCTGGCATCAATACTAAGCTTTTCCTGCGCTTCAGCAGCAGGTTTGCCACCCACAGTCACTGGCAAAGCCCAGGAAATAATCGCCCTGCCAGATGGCGGCTGGCTCACGCTGGACAAACAAGGTGTACGTCTTCTCGATGCACAAGGCAAGGAACGCAGCAAAGTCAGCCTGCGGGCAAAGCACCTCGATGCCCGTCCCCATGCTGATGGCATGCTTGCGGTATTTACTGATGCCGATACGCAAAAGACGCATGCTTACGTCGCAGATCAGAAAACAGGGCAACTACGCTTGCAAACCAGCATGCCTTCTCCAGATTTCTCATTGGAAAGCATTTGCCTGTATCGCGATGCGCAACAGCTTGATCATGTCTTCCTGATTGGCAAGGAAGGACTGAGCGAGCAATGGGTCATGCATAAAGGCAGCGCGCAACTGGTACGCAAGCTGGCGCTGCCACCACACAGCAAGCATTGCCGTGTTGATGACCAGAGCCAGACTCTGTACCTGAGCGTGCCAGATAGCGGCGTCTGGGCATTTACGGCTGAAGCAGAAACTGCAGCCAAACTAAAGCCTGTCGCCATGCTTGCTCCATTTGGCAAATTGCATGGCGGTGCCACGACAATTAGCGCACTGCCAGGTGGCGTGGCGATTCTCGATGCGAATGGAAAAAAACTGCATCTTTATCGCCAGAAAGATGAGCAGCATTTCCATCCTGAACAAATCTTGAACCTGCCTTACAGTGCAATGAATATCTATGCGCAGGCATCCAGCAATAACAGCAATAAACTGGATTTCCTACTGCAGGATGAACAGGCGAAAACCTGGCGTGCCAGCAGCGCTGCCTGGAAGCAGCCAGCAGCCTCAGAAATAGTCGTCATAGAACCCACAGTGCAAACCGATACCGTGGCCCGTCATGGCGACGCAGCTGATGATCCCGCCATCTGGGTGCACCCGCAAGATGCCAGGCTTTCCCGCGTGCTGGGCACCAACAAGAAGCAGGGTTTGCTTGTGTATGACATGCAGGGCAAGCAAACCCAGTTGCTGGAAAGCGGACGCCTGAACAATGTCGATGTGCGCCAGAATATCAAATGGGGCCACCAAAGCTTTGATATCGCCATGGCGACCCAGCGTGATGAAAACAGCCTGGTGCTATATGTCATCAATGATCAGGGCCAAGTGGCAGAGGCAGCCCGCTTCCCTACCAAGCTGGACAAGATCTATGGCTTTTGCCTTTACCAGCCACGCACCGGTGGTCTGGAAGCCTTTGTGAATGACAAGGATGGCACTTACCAGCAGTTCCGCATCACTCACAATGAGCAAGGTTTCAGCAGCAGCCTGGTGCGCAGTTTCAAGCTGGCAAGTCAGCCGGAAGGCTGTGTGGCGGACGACAAGACTGACCGCCTGTTCATGGGCGAAGAAAAGCGTGGTATCTGGGTCACGTCTGCCAAGGCAGATCAGCCTGCAGATTTGCAAATGGTGATGCCGGTTGGCAAACAACTGGTGGCTGATGTTGAAGGCCTGGCCATGTACTTTGGTCAGCAGAAAAATTACCTGTTGGTATCGAGCCAGGGGGATAGCAGTTATCTGGTACTGGAAGCGCAAGCTCCTTATCGTCTGCGCGGCAAGTTTCACGTAGGTATGAATCTGGCCAAGGGTATTGATGGCACTTCAGAAACAGATGGGATAGAGGTCAGTTCTGTCAATTTTGGTGGCGAGTTTTCGCTCGGCATGCTGGTAGTGCAAGACGGTTACAAGCGCTTGCCAGACGGCACGCAAAACTTCAAATATATCCCCTGGTCGGCGATTGCCAAGGCGTTCAAGCTGGAATGACTCAGTCATTGAATAAACGCACCAGATCAGTGCTTCAACAGAACTGGTGCGGTACAAATTGATGACAATTTGCGGACACTTTTCCAAAAGTCTGTCTGGCCCCAGAGACTATGATGATAGGACGATAAAATAGACGGATGGGGCAGCAAATTGAAAGCTCGACATATATTCCTGACAGGCAGTTTGTGCCTGATGACCAGCCTGCTGGCAGCCTGTGGTGGTGGCAGCTCAACTGCCAGCAACCCTGTGGTAACACCACAGGTCACCACTCTCAGTTTGCGTGGCACGGCGGCAATAGGCAAGGCCATTGCTGATTCGGCTGTCAATTACAAATGCCGCACAGGTACAGGGGCAACCAGAACGGCGGCAGATGGTACGTTTGAAATCAGTCTACCTGCAGGTAGTGCACTACCCTGCATATTGGAAACTTCCAATCCTGCAAATGGCAAAAAACTGCATGCGCTTGCGGTCAATACTGGTGTCATCAACCTGACGCCCTTGACCGAGATGCTCTCGACCCGCCTCATGCGTACCGATATGGCAGTGTTTTTTAGCAATCCTGATCTGGATGCGGTAACAAAAACCCTGACCAGCGCGAATGTCACTGCAGCGCAAACCGAAATTCGCAATGTACTCAGTGGCTTGCTTGATACCAGTAACTTGAGTGACTTTTACAGCACGCCACTGAAAGCAGCCACCAGCGCCAGCCCCGCCAGTGGTGATGCCCAGGACAAAATACTGGATACCCTGAACCTTGCCTTAGCGGCAAATTTATATGATCCGCTACTCACCACGCTGGCGAAAACAAATCCACCTGCCAGCCTCCCAGTATTTGGCCGCGCTGGTTGCCTGATACAGTTAGCCGATAAGCAATTCATGTCATGCAGTGGTCCCGGTCTTTGGGAGACTGCGCCCCGCATTGATATAACTCCAGGTGCCTTGATCATGAAGCCAGGCAGCAAACAGGTATTCACTGCTGCCATCAACTATCCACCTGATATCAACTATATAAGGCAACCTGTCACCTGGCAGATCGTGGAGACCGATGGTGGAGTTATCAGTATCAATGGCGAATACACCGCCCCCAGCAAGCCAGGCACTTATCATGTCAGGGCACAGCGTGAGGATTATCCTTCACTGAGCACGACTGCTCTGGTAGTCGTGGATAACAGCACACCTGACTTTGTGCCAACGCTGGGTGTAGATAGGCACATAGTCAACGTCATGCCGGGTGCCGCCATGAACTTACTGGCAAGTATTAATTATCCGCCAAATGTTAACTACATACGCCAGCCAGTGACCTGGAGTGTCATTGAAGCCGATGGCGGCAGCATTAACTTGTCAGGTAACTACGTAGCGCCAACAAAAATTGGCACTTATCACGTCAAAGTGCAGAGAGATGACTTTCCGTCTATATACGTAGTACTGGATATTTTGGTAAATTACCCCCCTGATTAGAACTTGCAAGATTTTCCTGAGCGCGTATGCTATCGACAGGCGCTGGATGATTGCAAAATAAAGTTAAATTAGAAGTTGCTTTTGAGAATTTATTGACTATCATACAGACAGTCGATCATTCCTCAAGGCAACTTTTAATATTCTGCACAAGCCGTAATATGCCGCAATACGGGCCATTGAGTGGAGGAATCGCCAGATGTTTATAGGGAGAAAGTCATGGACAGGTTGGAAATTTTTAAAAGCATAGCCGCAGAGGTTAATCGTGGGGACATCGTCTTCCCTACCAATGTGGAAGCTTCGCTAAGACTACAACGTACCCTGGACGATCCTGATTGTCATATAGACACAGCAGCCAAGCTCATCATGGCAGACCCCTTGCTGTCTGCGCGCACGGTCGCCATCGCTAATTCGGCAGCCTATCGCCGCTCGACGAATGAAATCACGCACGTCAGGCTGGCAGTTAACCGCCTCGGCTTTCGCACTCTAAAAGCAATGCTTGCCGCCGTCATCGTGCGTCAGCTCAACAGCAAGGTTACAGACCCTGTCCTGAAAGCCAAGGCTGACAGGCTGTGGGAACATTCTGCCCATGTCTCTTCACTGGCGCAGGTCATTGCCAAGCAGGTTACCAGGGTTGACCCTGAAACGGCCATGTTTGCCGGTATCGTCCATGAAATCGGTGGCTTTTACCTGATCTCCCGTGCTGAAGAATTTCCTGGCTTGCTGGATGGTGAACCAGAAATCTGGATCGAATATGGCGAACGCATGATAGGCCGTGGCATCATGCGCCAACTGGGCATACCTGACAGCGTCATGCAGGCTGTAGAAGCCATGTGGCATGGCGTGTGCGCCTTCCCGCCAGAGTCTCTGGGTGACACCCTGATTTTGGCCAATGACATCGCCCCAGTGCTGTCACCTCTGCATGATGTGGACAGGGAATACAATAAGAAATTTGCCCGTCGTCTGAATTTTGATACAGAAGACAGCAGCTTCCAGATCATCATGGAAGAGCAGGAAGAGCAAATCGATACGCTGGCTACTGCATTGATGATGTAATAAAGAAGCAAAACCTCAGATCACTATCCGCCAGCCCTTTTTGTTCATGACAAATGCCAGGGCGGCGAACACCAAAGTAAAGCATACTGCATAGGCGAAGGATGACAATTCTTCGCCTGTTTGCTTTTGCAGTGCAGCTACAAATACGCGCTGGTAAATAGTATTTGCCCAACCTGTCCAGGCCAGCATACAAGTGGCCAGCCATGCGCCTGCATAAACAGCTATTGCATTCACACCCAGACTTTTACCGATCGCTGGCCAGCCCCGCTTGTCTATGAGCATATGCATGCCCAGCAAGAGCAAGATCGCCAAGGCACTGGTCCAGCACACAAAAGATGGCGTCCACAGTTGTTTATTGAAAGGCAGATATGCTGACCAGATCAGCGCCAGCAATATCAAGCCTGCCGCACCAGCCAGCATCTGCATCAACTGGCCATCGCGCATGGCCCTGCCCGCCCAGACGCCGGTCAAGACACTCATCATTGCCATCACTGTAGAAAGCAAACCTTCGGGCTCTTGCGCGAGACCGGTTTGTACATCAAAGCTATACGCCAGTTTGCCGAGCATGGCAGTATCTATTTTATCGACCAGGTTCAGATGTGGTTCATACGAACCGCCCCAACCCAGCAAAACCCAATATGCCAGCATGGCCGCGAGGAAAAGCAAAGCCAGGCTGGAAAATCGCCGCACAGAGGTAATCAGGCAAGCTACTACTGCATAACAGATACCGATGCGCTGCAAGACCCCGAGCAAGCGGAACTGACGCCCATCGATCAATGCCCAGGCAATGAGGTGCAGGGCAATACCCAGCATGAACAGTCGCAAACCGCGCCAGAGTACTTTCTTGCGTATATCAACAATATGGCCAGCTTTACTGATTTGCGCATCCACAGACATCGCTAAAGACGCGCCCATGATGAACAAGAAGAACGGGAAGATAAGATCCGCAGGTGTGCAACCATGCCAGGCCGCGTGCTCCAGCCAGGCATACACATGCGACCAGTCACCAGCATTGTTTACCAATAACATGGCAGCAACCGTCAGGCCGCGCATCGCATCCAATGCTGCAAAACGTTTTACTGTAAGCATATCCAGCTTCCGGGTGTGCTGAGACCAGTGCACAAATACCAATTCAGCTAGGCAAGCTTACCCGGCATCAAGAAAAATCTCAGAATGGCCAGGTGATGGCTTAATACCAGTGCTAAAATCTGACAAAGTGGTATTTAACCTGGTCTCCTATAAAAAAATAGTAAAAGCTTTTGCCATTTCATAGCAAGAATACAGAAATACCGCCTCAAACATGTGCATTTTTTGAGGTCAATTTCATCCTTACCACATCTTACTGGCACTTAAGTGGCATTGCAAATATAAAACCAGTTGACCAGCAATTTTGCGGCTTGTATGTTTGCATTGCTGACAGATAAATACAAAAAATAATATAAACGAACCGGGTTTAAGAACACCCTCAACTAGAGACACGTAACCAGAGACAAGTACATGAGCATAGAAAACACCAAGACTCCCCCGCCAATGCGCTGGGTACCCAGCCTGTATCTGGCATCTGGCCTGCCGTTTTATGCTGTCGCTCTGATCGCCGGGCTGATGTATAAAAGTATGGGAGTACCGAACGATCAGATCGCCCACTGGACAGGGCTGGTCGGGCTGGCATGGGTGTTCAAGTCTTTATGGAGTCCCTTCCTGGAGGCCGCTGGCAGCAAGAAAATGCTGGTAGTACTGTTCCAGTTGACGGGTGGTGTGTCGCTGGGTTTGCTGGCACTGTCGCTGCAACTGCCTGCCTATTTTGCGATCAGCATTGCCCTGCTTGGCGTGGTCGCCATTGCCTCTGCCACGCATGACATTGCCGCCGACGGTTTGTATATGGCCAGTCTGAGCAACACCCAGCAAGCGAGTTATGCTGGCTGGCAAGGCGCATTTTTTAATGCAGCAAAATTCATTACCCTGGGGCCTTTGGTGTATCTGGCCGGTTATCTGGAAAAAAGCCTGCCGCCAGCACAAGCGTGGACGATCATTTTTGCCATCATGGGCGTGCTCTTGTTCGGTCTGGGTTTGTATAACAGCTGGTCGCTGCCAGGCACTAAAAATACAGAAAGCAAGGCGTCTGTACATAGCATCTTCGTCACCTTGCAAGACGTGATCATTGAATTCTTTAAAAAGCCCGGTATCTGGCTGGCGATTGTATTCATTATCCTGTTCCGCGCTGCGGAAGGCCAGATACAAACCATAGGCCCCTTGTTCTTGCGCGAAGCCAAAAACCTTGGCGGCCTGGGCCTGACTACTGACCAGGTCGGCACTGCTTATGGCATAGCTGGCACCATCGCATTCCTGGGCGGCAGCATACTGGGTGGTTACTTTGCCTCCTGGCTGGGCTTGAAGCGTGCGCTGCCATGGTTGATACTGGCGATGAATACCCCAAACCTGGCTTTCTTCTTCCTCAGCAGCAGCCTGCCAGAGAGCATGACCGTCATCACTGCAGCGCTGGCATTCGAAATGTTTGGCTATGGCTTTGGTTTCGTCGGCCTGATCCTGTTCATCATGCAGGTGGTTGCGCCTGGCAAATACCAGACTGCCCACTATGCGCTGGGCACAGGCGTAATGCAGCTGGGCTTTGTGTTTTTCAAGACCATCAGCGGTGATATACAGGTCGCTCTGGGTTACCAGAACTTCTTCCTGTGGGTCTTGCTCAGCGCCATTCCTGTACTGGTCATGACACGCTTTGTCTCTTTAGATGGCAGTGCTGACGACAAAGAAGGCAGCAAGGCTGCGCCTGAAGACATGGCAAAAACTGCCGAGGTCTGATCATCTTTCTATCAATGATGCGGACAGCGGTTCGCATCATTCCACAACACCTGCAAGCCCTCCCCTCTCTGGAAACAACACCAGCCAAAGACAAATTCATTTCCCCTTTACTATCTTGCCAAAAAGGATTGTAATTATAATCATGCACAACTGCGCATGACTATCCAACCGGGAGATCTATCTTGCATTCGACAAAAACCAACATCCTGCGCCAATTAAGTGCCGTCAGTTTATTGCTGATCAGCACCAGCCTGCTGGCACAAAGCACAGGCATTACCCGCACCATAGTCACCAAGGCAGATTCGTCGATACCCGGCAAGGAAGACGTGATTGCCCGCGTAGAAATTGCGGCAGGTGTGACGGTAGGCTGGCATACCCATCCTGGCGATGAAATCAGTTATATCTCGGAAGGAGAGGCAGAATTGCTGGTCGCCAACCATCCACCACGCAAGGTCAAGGCTGGCGAGGGTTTCGTCATCCCTGCCGGTGTCGTCCACAGTGCAAAAAACCATGGCACAGTCCCGATCAAGCTGATTGGTGTTTATGTGGTGGACAAAGACAAGCCGCTGGCTTCACCGGCCCCGGCACCAGCGCCCTGATCTCCCTGCTTAATCAGTGTAACGTCTGAAGATGGCATCGAGCTCGCCGCTCTTTTTCAAGGTGGCGATGGCCGCATTCAGGCGCGGCAGCGCATCGGCTTTGGATGGATGTAGCCTCAGCATCATTTCGCTTTCATCTATCATGCGGCCTTCATCACAGGCATAGCGCTGCGCATCGACCTTGGTCCAGTATTGCCGTACATAGTTGCTGATGATGATCTGGTCAAAGCGCTTCGCCCTTAAGGTGAGCAAGAGATTGGGGGAATTAAAGATATTTTCCCTTTGTATCTTGCCACTGGCAAAAGCTGCATCAAATTCAGGATACGAATAGCCTGCGATCACTCCCACTTTTTGCCCATAAAAATCGCTGACTGCCTGCTCTTTTGGTGTCTCACCAGGGCGAAAACAGAGAACAGCCCTCGGCAAGCCAAAGGCAATGCTATACACACCAGGCACGGGCGAACTTGTGCGCCATTTTGGATTTGCCCCGACTTCCATATCAAGCTGCCCGTCTTCAAATGACTTGAGCAAGCGGCGCATGGGCAGATAGCGCTGCTCCAGCTTGTCGCCACTGAGTTTAACGATTGCTGCCATCAAATCCGGGAATATACCTCTGGGGCCACTCTTGTCCAGCAAGACAAAGGGCGCATCGCCACCTTCATAATAAGCAATGCGAAAAGTGTCTGCCTTTGCGGGTAGAAATACCAGCATTGTTGCAGCGAACACCCAGTTTTTCATCATTGCCGACCCTTTTCCATTTCAATCCCCGGCAGTGTAAGCGAGAAAAATGACAGATACGTTCTGATAGCCGTGCTGATTTGCAAACTATGGTTAAGCAAGAGGTGGTAAATCAGGTCTGGCTCCGTCACTCAGTCCCTGAAAACCGTCACTGGTCGCATATCCCCACTGGCTGACTTGTTCAAAATATCAGTTACAGCTATCTTAGCTCCATGAAAACCGCACATACATCCTCCCCACGCTGGCCTGCACTGCCAAGACTGCGACAAATTGCCGTAGTGTTTATCATCAGCCTGCTGATCGCCTGGGTGACCACGCCAGTCTTCCAGTCACCTTTCTCGCTCGTACTCAAGCGTACCACCTTCATCGCCATGGTCATGCTGCTGGCGTTTACGGTCTCTGGTACCTGGCGCTTGCAGTGGTTGCCGCGCTGGATACCACGCTGGCTGGTGCGGGTGACCGCTGTGTGCCTGCTGGCACCGTTTGCCAGCCTGACAGCCTATGTGGCGATAGCGGGCAGTTTCATGAACTTCATCAGGGCGAATAATCTCTTGTCAGGTTTTGCTACCAGTACGATACTTGCGCTATTTTTTGGGTCCCTGGTCGCCGTCGCAGCTATCAAGCGTGAAGACAAGCAACGTGAACGTGCAGACCGGCTGCAACTGGAACTGGAAAAGAACGCGCTGGAACGTGAAGTGCTGGATGCCCGTCTGCGGCTATTGCAAGCGCAGATAGAACCACACTTCCTGTTCAATACGCTGGCGAATGTGCAAGCCCTGGTGGAAGCTGGTTCGGAAAATGCGGCACCGGTCCTGCGTCACCTGATTGCCTATCTGCGCGCCGCGATGCCACGCCTGAATGATGCAGATGCGACGCTCGAAAACGAAATGCAATTAGTCAGTGCCTACCTCGAAATCATGCACATGCGCATGCCTGACCGCCTGCAATTTGCACTGCGGCTGGCACCTGAATTAAAAGGCTTGCGCTTCCCTGCCATGGCCCTGCTAACCCTGGTAGAAAATGCCGTGCGCCACGGCATAGACCCCAGCACTGAAGGTGGTACGATCGAAGTCGGTGGCAAGCAGGACACAAACAACATAGTGACACTTTGGGTAGCCGATACCGGCACAGGCATGGCAGAAACTGCCGCACCAGGTACTGGCCTGGCAAATGTGAAAGCGCGGCTGCAAGCCTGCTTTGGCAAAGATGCGCGTGTCGATTTGCATGAGCAGACAGCGCATGGTTTGCGGGTTGAATTAATTTTCCATCCGGGGGCCAAGGCATGAGCGCAATGAGCAAACAGATCACCGCGCTGATCGCCGACGATGAGCCGTTGCTGAGGGAACATCTGCGCAGCAACCTGGCACGCCTGTGGCCAGAACTGCATATCGTCGATGAAGCCCGCAATGGTCGCGAAGCGGTGGAGATGTTTGATATCCACCAGCCCGACATCGTCTTTCTGGATGTGCACATGCCGGGCTTGAACGGCATAGAAGCCGCCAGATCGATTGCCCGCAGGGCACATATCGTTTTCTTTACCGCCTATGAACAATATGCAGTACAGGCGTTTGAGCAAGGTGCTGTTGATTACCTCGTCAAACCTATCATAGAAGCACGCCTGGCTGATACCGTCACGCGCCTGCAACAACGGCTGACACAAACGAATGATATTGGTGCCAGCTATGATGCCCTGCTTGACCGCATGGCCAGCGACATGCGCCAGCGCAGCCCAAAAGCAAACTACCTGCAATGGATAAAAGCATCGGTAGGTAATAGCGTGCGCCTGATACCGGTAGAGCAAATCGCTTTCCTGCGCTCTGACGATAAATATACCCTGGTCGCCTGGGAGGGTGGCGATGCGCTGATACGCAAGAGCATACGTGAACTCAGCGACGAGCTGGACCCGGACCTTTTTGCACAAACCCACCGTTCCGTCATCGTCAATCTGCACTATGTCAGTGAAGTCACACGTGGCATGAATGAAACTGCCGAACTGCATATACGCGGCCGCCCCGATGTATTGCCAGTCAGCCGCAGCTATCTGCATCTTTTCAGGCAGATGTAGCACCGCACTGATTTTTTTCAGTAACAAACCATAAAAGCAAACCCGCCTTTGCAGGCACGCGTTGCAGGCACATTCACGCCTGTTCGGCAGCATCAGACACGGCTAATTCACATTAGCAAAAAGGAGTTTTCAAATGACGCAAGAGACTGTTTTCGAAACGAACAATATATTCCCTACGCAAACTGCACCACCATTGAAAAAATATGGAATAGAAAAATTCTCCCGTGCCAGCCTGAAATATGCCGCAGGACTGTGGTTCTCAGTCGCCATCATAGGCCAGCTATTATTTGTCTATTACATCCTTGGTTTTTACGTTCTGTCAGCGATGAAAGGCGATCTCGCTGCATGGAGCAAAGTACTGCCCCACGGTTATATCAAGGGCGACAGCGCAGGCAATTTCGCCATCATCACACACATCTTTCTGGCGGCCAGTATTACCCTGGCAGGCATACTCCAGATGATCCCACAAATCCGCGCACGCATACCTAGATTCCATCGCTGGAACGGGCGCATTTATTTATCCAGTCTCGTCATTGCTGCCACGACTGGTTTGTACATGGTCTGGTTTCGCAATGGCGTTGGTGACTTTACCCAGCATCTGGGTGTCAGCCTGAACGCAATACTAATCCTGGTCTGCTCAGCCATGGCCTTGCGTTATGCTCTCGCACGCCAGTTCGCCCTGCACCGCCGCTGGGCACTGCGTCTGTTCCTGCTGGCGAATGGTGTCTGGTTCTTCCGCATAGGTTTGATGTTCTGGATAGCCATGAATCACGGCCACGCAGGTTTTAACCCCAAGACTTTTGAGGGACCATTCCTGAGCTTCATCTCCTTTGCCAATTCCCTGATACCGCTGATCGTCTGTGAATTATATTTGCGTGCGAAAGACAGCAAGAACAAGGCCGCTCACTTCAGCATGGCAGGGGCATTGGTGGTTTTAAGTGCCGCCAGTGGCATGGGTATTTTTGTGGCGTTTATGGGCATGTGGTTGCCGCGTCTATAACCATCGATTATTTAGAGCTGATCATGGGTGACAAGTGGATATGTTTCAATAACCAGGCATTATCCTTTTTAAACCAGACCATCGTGATCAGCGATTTACCTTCCACGACTGCCGCACCCGGCTTGGTAATCGCACCCACGCGGGTGCCTGTGACTATAGCTGCATCAGCCGTGGCCTTGACCTGCACATCGACAAGACGCAAATCAATTTGCGCACCGGATTTGAATAGTCCGGCAAATGCATTCGCATCGAGTTGCAGGAGTTTTTCTGATTCAGGAACGAATTCTGTGAAACCTTCAGTGTCAAGATAACTGGCAACTGCTGTTAAATTGCGTTGGCTGACACTGTTGAAAAAATCGGCTGATGCGGCTTTTACTGCATCTGCACCGTTGGGATTTTCTGCCCTGGCAACAGACATGTTAAGTGTGAGTAAAACCGTAGTCAAAATGTTGACGAATGAGCGGCTAATGATAGTTGTCATGTTGTTTGATCTCTAAAAAAAGAGTGCATGACACGCATGCACTCTCAACAAATGGCTTGAGTTTATGCTTTCACTTCAAAGCCCAGTGCAGCCAATGCAATTTCTGCTGCCTGCTGGTCTTGCAGTGCATTACCGCCGGATATGCCTATGCCGCCGATCACCTTGCCATTTTCAACAATGGGGCAACCACCACCAACTGCCACCAGGCGCGGCCTGTGGGCCAGTTGTGCCACCACGTCATTGCTGATGATGGCTGTCCAGGTATGGGTAGGCAAGCCAAACGAAGCTGCCGTCCAGGCTTTGTCGATTGCCACATCCACCGTCAAAAATGCGGCGCTGTCTGCTCGTTCAAATGCTTTCAAATGACCGGCATTGTCGGTAACGGCTATCGTGACATCGATACCGATATCGCGGGCAGCAGCACTGGCTGCAATGATCAGGGCCTGCGCGGCATCGCGGGTGATGCTGGCAGCGACGAATGATTTATTGATGTTCGTAGTTTGCATAAAAACTTTCTGGTAAATTCTGGTGAAATTAAATTAAAAGCCTTGCAGCACAACTTTGCCTTGCGCCTTGCCGCTTTCTATCAGTGCATGCGCCTTGCGCAAGTTTGCGGCATTGATTTTGCCAAAGTTAGCATTCACAGTCGTGCGTACCTTGCCTGCATCCACCAGTGCCGCCACTTCTGCCAGCAGCTTGCCTTGTTCATCCATATCGACCGTCTTGAACATTGAGCGTGTGAACATCATTTCCCAATGCAGGGAGATGGATTTGCCTTTCAACTGCATCAAGTCCAGCGCAACCATGTCGTCAATCACAGCCAGTTTGCCCTGTGGCTTCAGGCTGGCGATGATTTCTGCATAGTGCTGCGCTGTCTGCGTCAGGCCAGCGACGATATCGACTTCATTGATGCCTATGGCTTTTAATTCAGCGCTCAGTGGTTTGGAGTGATCAATCACTGCATGCGCACCCAGATCGAGGCACCACTGACGTGTCTCGGCACGTGAGGCGGTAGCAATCACACGCAATTGCGTAAGTTGGCGGGCCAATTGTATGAGGATGGACCCAACTCCACCGGCACCACCTATCACCAGCAAGGTCTGGCCCGCGCCACCATTCTTGGCAACGCCCAGGCGTTCAAACAGCAATTCGTAGGCAGTAATCGTAGTCAGCGGCAAAGCGGCAGCTTGTGCATCATCCAGGGTAGTGGGAGCCTTGGCAACGATGCGTTCATCCACTGCATGCAATTCACTGTTTGCACCGGGGCGGTCTATCGCACCAGCATAGTAAACACGGTCGCCCGCTTTGAAGTTACTGACTGCAGTGCCCACTTCTTCAACTATGCCCACCGCATCCCAGCCCAGCACATTCAACTGGCCTTCTGCAGGTGCGCGACCCAGCCTGACCTTGGTGTCCACTGGGTTGACTGAGATGGCATTTACGCGCACCAGCAGGTCACGCGCTTCCAATGCCGGTTTTGGCAATTCCACATCTTCCAGTGATGCAGTGTTATCGATAGGTAAAGAATGGCGGTAAGCAATGGCTTTCATGTTAAGTCCCTGAGTATGTTGAGTATGTTAAGTATCGGTATGGTGTCCAGAAACATTTCCAGATCAGTGCAGGCATTGTAGAATCTGAAGCATGAATTGATAAGACCGATAAATAACTATCACTTTCAAATGAAAATTGAAAATCTCAGCGACCTGCATGTACTCGTGCAAACCGCACGCTGCGGCTCACTCTCAGGCGCAGCCAGCGTGCTGGGCATGACACCAGCAGCTGCCAGCGCCACCCTCAAGCGCCTGGAAACCCAGCTGGGCACACGCCTGTTCGAGCGATCAACCCGCGCCCTGCGCATCACTGCGCAAGGACAAATCCTGCTCGACTATGCGCAAAGGGCATTTGATTTGCTCGATGAAGGAGAATCCCAGGTATCAGAAGCCCGCACCGCCCTGGTCGGCACAATACGCGTCGCCGCCCCGTCTGACCTCACCCGCACCACCCTGCTGGCCTGGCTGGATGAATTCCTGGCCCTGCACCCCGGCGTGCAACTGGCACTGAATGTGGGTGACAGACCACTGGACGTAGTACGCGATGAAGTCGATGTAGCAATAAGATACGGCACCCTGACAGACTCACGCCTGGTTGCCAGGGTGCTGGCACAAAGCCGCCCCATACTCTGCGCAGCACCCAGCTACCTGGCACGCCACCCCGCCCCGCAAACACCGCAAGACCTTACCCAACACAATTGCCTGCTGTTCGAACGCAGCAGCCGCCTGCACAAGACCTGGCGCTTTGGACAAAACGGCAAATGGAAAGAAGTCAGAGTAAAAGGCGACCGCAGCGCCGACGACGCCTCACTGGCCCGCATGTGGGCAATAGCTGGTGCTGGCATCATTTTCAAATCATTGATTGATGTCAGGCAAGAACTGGAAGATGGCAGCTTGGTGGCCTTGCTGACGGACTGGGAGACTGAGGCTTATCCGCTGCACGCATTGTTGCCTAGTGGGCGTTTTATACCTAACCGGGTGCGGACCTTGGTAGAGTTTTTGAGCGCGAAATTTGCAATCAGAACTCAGTATGAAAAATAGTATCTGAAGCGACGCAAGGGAGATATTTTCATGATATTTTTAGCATATCAAAAAATAAATTAAAAATCTCGTACAATCATATCCAAGCGATTTCAATTGATCTCATGAAGAAAGGAAGCGCAGCATGTCAAACGAAGAAAAAATCAAAGGCCCAGCCTCTTATTTCCCATCGATAGAAAAGAAGTACGGCAAGCCCATCCAGCACTGGCTGGACCTGGTTCAGAAGAGTAAAGGTTTAAAGCACATGGAAATCGTGAACAAGCTCAAGGCTGAACATGAGATGGGGCATGGTCATGCCAATGCGATCGTTGCATATGCTCTGGCTGCTGACAAAAAATAATTTACCTCGCTCTATTGAACATGAGTATGACCATCATGTTCGTAGTGCTGACTTCCCACCGTCAAACTTAATGACTATACCTACGCTTACCTGGCCAGATATTTTTATCGATGCATCAGCACTAGATATTCAAACGCTATTCGCGAATTGGCCCAAGACTTTAACTGGTAAAGTCCGGCCCTTGGGTTGTTCAGCTTTTGGTGATCTGTATTTCGAAAGAGAAAGCGGCCTTATCGAACGCCTGGACGTGCTGGAAGGAGGAATCAATACCATTGCTGCTAACATGAATGATTTTCGTGCGATGATGAATTCTCCAGAATGGCAGGAAGTAAATCTCCTCACAGAAGGTATCTGTCTTTTGAAAGAAAAAGGGATAGATCGCGGCGCAAATCAATTTTATGGATTTGCACCTCATCCAGCTTTTGTCGGTAGCATAGATTGGGCAAGCGCTATAGCTTTAGATGCAAATGTTTGGCACTCTATTTGTGCGCAAGTATTGGAAAATGATGTGTGAGAAATTTTCGATAAGCTGGCTGATTGATTGCACTTGGAGGTTACATGGGTGTTGACATGGCGAGCTTTGTGTTGCTTTACATATTGCCTTTAATTGTTTCCGTTATTCTATTCATCGACTTAATTGTGCGAGGTCTAATCGCCAGAGCTCTTATATCTGTGATCCTTGCTGTGCTTTTAATTTTAAGCATTGACGCAACTCTTCCAAATAACATTGGAACTGTCATTGATTTAATGTTCGGACCATGGATGCTTTGTATTGCCATGTTTATTGCATCCGTAAAGCCACAGCAGCACGAATTAGTTTCGGGCGAGGAACGTTACATGAAGCCTAAAGCAAGAATTCTGGACCCGTGCGCATTTAATGATGAACACGGCAGATTGCTAACAATCGAGGCTTCTTTAGATCTTATCAACTCTTTTGACAGAAAGTCATGCGACGAATTTTTAAGTTCATTGGGATACCCCGAGACAAAAAAAGAAGAATCATTGATGGAATCAAGGCAACGATGCGTTAGCACTTTTAAAAAAGAACGAATCGTGCCAGCTAACAAGATTGATACTTGAAATAGAAAATCCTATTTATTAAGATTTTCAGATAATCCTTAAAACCATACAAGTCAATCTCAAACAGCATTTCCTTTCTCATCAAACACATGACACCTGTGCCCCGGCAGTTGTATACAAAGATCAGCTCCCGCATACAGGTCTGAAGTATCTGCTGGCAGTTTGATAGCAAACAGATTTTCTTCACCCGCCAGTATTGCATACACGATGGCGGCATCCCCCAGATGTTCAACAAAGCTGATGCAGACTTCGAGCTGGTTGCTGTGCTCCGTGCTTTGTGATGCCAGCAGGATATGCTCTGCCCTGATGCCAAGACTGACTTCGTCGCCTGTCTGTAAATTACTGGCATCAAGCTGGACGTTGATATGTGTGCCTGCAGCCAGTTGCAGTTCTATCTCATTGCCCAGATTGCGCAATACCTTTGCCTTGAGGATGTTCATCTTCGGTGAGCCGAGGAAGCCTGCGACGAATAGATTCGCGGGTTTGTCGTAGAGTTCCAGCGGTGCTCCTATTTGTTCTATCTTGCCGCCGTTGAATACTGCGATGCGCTGGCCCAGGGTCATTGCTTCTACCTGGTCGTGCGTGACGTAGATCATGGTGGCGGCAAGCTCTCTGTGTAGCTTACTGAGCTCTATGCGCATTTGTACGCGCAGGCTGGCGTCGAGATTCGATAGTGGCTCATCAAATAAAAATAAGCCGGGCTTGCGCACGATTGCGCGGCCTATGGCGACGCGCTGGCGCTGGCCGCCGGACAGGTCACGCGGCTTGCGTTGCAGCAAATGAGTCATTTGCAAAATGCTGGCGGCGTGTTGCACGGCTGTGTCTATCTCTGCCTTGCTCATGCTGGTGAGGCTCAGGCTGAATGCCATGTTTTCATACACGGTCATGTGCGGGTACAGGGCATATGACTGGAACACCATGGCCAGACCGCGTTTGGCGGGCGGGATATCGTTCGCCAACTGATTGTCTATATGCAGTTCACCGGCGCTAATATCTTCAAGACCGGCGATCATGCGCAAGAGCGTGGATTTGCCGCAGCCTGAGGGGCCGACAAAGACCATGAATTCACCATTGCGCACATGCAGGTCTATGCCTTGCAAAACCTGGTTATTGCCATAGGATTTGCTGATCTGCTGCAGTCTGACTTCGGCCATCCCTGATTCCCTTATGCGGCAGCGCTTGAAAAACCTGCAACCGGTATCTGGCCACTGGCGACCACTTCTGCGGCAAACCAGGCGCGAGCTGCATCAATCGCAGGTGGTGCAAAGCCGTAGGTGATGAGTGCAGGGGCCTGAATGTCGAGCATTTGAAACGGGTTCCACAAGACCAGGTGCAGGTCTGGCTTCCAGGTGTCGCGTACCTGTTCGCTGTAGCGTATGCGCACGGTGGATGCCAGTACGACAAAGCGGCCATCATCTGGCAAGGCGCTCCAGTCAAAGCTGTCGGCATTGTCAAAGGTGACGGTATCGACATCATACAAACTCGCCAGCATGGCGCTGACTTTTGCTGCGGGTATGCCCGCTTCTGAAACGCCATCGCTGACGACGTCTGCGCTGATGACGAGACGCAGCTTGCTGCCCTTTGCAGGTGGCTGGGCATTGCCTTGAGTAGTCAGGCCGCGCTTCCAGGCGCTGGACATAAGGATGCGATCTGCCATGTCGGTCTGGTAGGCGGTGTCTATGCAGGGGTAAGCCTTGGTCAGGTCTGCCATGCGCTGCAGTTTTTGCTGTACATCTGCGAGAGAAATCTGGCCAGACAAAATCAATTCGGTCAGTGCATTCAGGGTTTCCAGTTGTGTTTCTGTCGTGCCCAGTGCCATGACCATGTCGGCACCGGCCAGTAAGGCGCGCACTGCGGCATTGCCTACGCCATAGCGCCCTGCTATGGCATGCATGTCCATGCCGTCTGTAATGACTACGCCCTGGTAATTCCATTGATCGCGCAGCAGGCCAGTCAATATAGGTTTGGACATGGTAGCCGGGTTTTCTGCATCCAGTGCAGGGTAGACGATATGCGCTGTCATCATGGCTGGTGCATTGCGGCTGACGGCGATCTGGAAAGGTGCGAGTTCCAGCGCCTGCAATTCTGCCAGGCTCTTGTTCACGGTGGGCAGGTCGCGGTGGGAATCAACATTGGTATCGCCATGACCGGGAAAATGCTTGACGCAGCAAGCCACGCCTTCAGCCAGGCTGCCATCCATCCAGGCCAGGGCCAGTTCACTGGCGCGCTTGGGATCAGAGCCAAACGAGCGTTCAGAGATGACGGGATTATCGACATTGTTATTCAGATCCAGCACGGGCGCAAAGTTCCAGTTAAAGCCCAGGGCCTTGACGCCACGGGCAACAGCAGCGCCCACCTGGCGGCATAGCTCGGGGTCATCGCTGGCCCCCAGCGACATTGCCGCCGGGGGCTGCGGTACCCAGGTGGAGCGCACGACTGCGCCCCCTTCCTGATCGATACCGATCAGCGCCCCCTCCCCCAAGATAAGGCGCAGATCAGTCGTCAGTTTTTTCAGCTGGATTTCGTCAACCATGTTTTGCCTGAACAGGCAAATGCCACGGATATAATTGTCTTTTAAAAATTGTGCCGATGTCTCATCAAGACTGGTGATGGGCATGCGTATCATCACCAGCTGCCCAGCCAGGCGGCGTGCTTCTTCGCGTGTCAGGGTTTGTTGCGTATTTTTTTCTTGCTTATTGTCCTGCGTCATTTCACTGCTCCATCCATGCCGCGCATAAAAAAGCGCTGGGTAAATAAAAAAGCGACCAATATAGGTGCAACTGTCAAAATGGTTCCTGCCGCGATGACGCGGGTGCTACTGCCGTAAGTGCCGCGCAAATACAGCACACCGGCAGACAAGGGAAAATCTTCTGGCTTGCTGATGACGATCGATGGCCAGATGTATTCATTCCATGCCTCCACCGCAGTCAGGATGCCCACCGTTGCCAGCCACGGTGTAATCAACGGCAGGACAATGCGGTAAAAAATAATCCATTCACTGGCACCATCGACTCGGGCGGCATCAAGCAAGTCTTGCGGCACTTCATCAAAAGCCTGCTTCAACAGCAGTATGGATACCGCCGTGACGATATTTGGCAAGACCACGGCGGTGTAAGTATTCACCAAGGATATCTTGGTCATGGTGATGAAGTTGACCAGGAAATTGACTTCAGACGGCAGTATCATGGTGGCCAAAATCACACCCATGATGAGCTTGCTGCCGCTGAACTGCATGCGCGATAAGGGGTAAGCGGCGAGTGAGCACACAATCAGCTTGCCCAGCACTGTCGCCAAAGTGATCAGTAATGAATTCTTGTAGAAAGCGATGATGGGGATAACGCGGAAAGCCTCAACAAAATTATCGAGAGAAATACCACGCGGCCAAAATGTGGGCGGGAATTCAAACAGATTACCCTCAGTGGACATGGCTACCACCAGCGTCCACCAGAATGGAAAAATGCAGATGATGGCAATCAGGCTTAGCAAGCTATATTGAGAAGCCGTGCGCAGGATTTTTTTGATGTGCATACTCATTCCCTGTGCCCTGGTTTAAGCCAGCGCAGGCAGACGAAAGCGATCGCCATGCAGCACAGGGAAACAACAAAACTCGCAGCCAGACCACGCGGCAACTTCAAGTGTTTCAAGCCCTGGTCGTAAGCGTAATACAGCGCCGTGAAGGTGGAATTCATGGGGCCACCCTGGGTCAGCACATCAACTTCCTGATAAGCTTTCAGAGCAGCCAAGACTGACATGATGCTGCAGACCAGTATTGTCGGCTTCAGCATGGGCACGGTAATGCGCCAGAAGCGTTGCCAGCGATTGGCACCGTCGAGTATTGCGGCCTCCTGCATCTCGGCTGGCAGTGACTGCAAGGCAGCCAGGTACATCACCATATACCAGCCCAGGCCGCGCCAGAAAGAAACGAACATGACGGCAAACAGAGCGAGGGCATCATCCGATAACCAGCCCAGTGGCGCAGCGATCAGATGCAATTGCAGCAGCACATAATTCAGCGTGCCCTGCTCATGAAACATGAAGCCCCACATGATGCCGACCACTGATACTGTCGTCACCACAGGCACATAGTAGGCAGCACGAAACCAGCGTATGCCGGGTAATTGATTATTCACCAGCACTGCCAGCGATATCGCGCCCAATTGCGTGAAGGGTACAACCAGCAAAAACAGTAGCGAGTTTTTAAGCCCCGTCAAAAACATGTCATTTGCAAACAGGGCGCGATAATTGGCGAAACCTACCCAGTGCACTTCGCGTATCAGGCTGAAATCTGTAAAGCTCAGGTAAGAGCCATACATGACAGGCCAGAAGGAGAACATCAGCAGCAATAGCAAAGCTGGAGCCAGAAAGGCATAGGCAAGCAGATTGCGCCGCTTGTTGGCTGCGGATAAAGAGCCAGGCATACTCATGGCAGCTTCACTCCTTGCAACTTGCGGTTCCAGATAGCTACCGCCTCATCCAAAGCTACTTGTATATCACGGCGACCAGTGACGCCAGCTTCGACCGCCTTGACCAGGAAGCGGCGCAATTCATCATAATCATCAATGCCACTGACGTACAGGCTGCGGGCAGAATTCATGGAGTTTGCGGCCACTGCCAACGCCTGCTCTGATGCGCCAGCATTGGGTAGAATTTTCTTGAAGTAGGAATTTGCCAGTGCCTGTTTGGTCGTCGGCATAACACCGGCCATGCTGGCAAAAGCCAGTTGATTGGCATCGCTGGTCAGGTAACGGGCGAAGGCGGCAACTTCAGGGATATCTTTTTTCTTTACGCCTTTGGGTATGGCGAAATGGAACATCCAGCCACCGTCGTTAATCCCAGTCGGACCTGGCGGCACAGGAAAGATACCGGTTTGCGCATAAATTTCTGGTGCATCAGTTTGTATGCGTTTGATGGCAGTTGGTGCGCTAACCATGACGCCGAGGCGACCACCGAGATAGGCATCTACGACAGCAGGGAAATTGTCTTCCGCAAATAATTTATCTTTTAAAAAACCGCCCGCCTTGTAAGTGGCAGCCAATTTTTTGACCAGGGTCACATGGGCTGGCGAATTGAAGACTGCCTTGCCATCACGCATCAAATCCAGCCCCTGCTGCATGAAAAAACCATCGATCTTGCCGAGTGCTGGTGCATAGCCGGGCTTGCCGGTTTTGAGGGAGATCATGACGGCCTCGGTCAGCAATTCATCCATGCTGCGTGGTGCCTGGAAGATGCCTGCCGCTGCCAGTATCTTGCGGTTATAGGCGATGACATTAACATTGCTGTAATGCGGGAAGCCATAGACCTTGCCATTGAAACGCAAATCAGCCAATGCAGCATCGGTGTAGTCATTGGTTGCACCTGGCGCTGCCAGCAAGGCATCGACAGGTTCAAGCAAACCATCACGCGCCATTTCTTCTGCCCAGGGCACGCTCAGATTTACCAGTGCCGGTGGCGTACCTGCCGCAATCGCTGTAATCAGTTTTAATTGCAGAATATCCCAGGGAAAATCTACCCATTCGAGCTTGATGCCGGGGTGTTGTGCTTCGTAATTTTTGACGAGTTCCTGGAAATAGGGAATGAATTTTGGCTTGAGGCTCATGGTCCAGAATTCGATTTTCTGGACGGCAAAGGCATTACCATGCAAGCCGAAACTCAATAGCAGTACGCTGAAAAGCAAGCGTAATTTCGTTACCAAAATCACTCTTTTAGACATACTCCCCAATATTTTTAAGCAATCTCGCATTTTAGTCATACCAATCTTGCTATTAATATAAATACTGGGGGTAGTATCTATTTTTTAAGTTTTTAAAAAATAGCCTGCTTCTTTAGCTGCGTCAATTTGTCTTGGTGACTTTGCTCAAGTGCCTTGGCTTGTCCGGGTCCAGTCCACGGGCAATCGACAGGTTTGCTGCCATCATGTAGAAGGCTTGTATTGCAACCACAGGATCAAGATCAGGCGTCGCCGCAACTGGTAAAGTCAGGTTGCGTTCCTTGACATTTTCTGGCGCTGCCAGCAAGACATTCGCGCCACGGCCACGCATTTCTTCTGCAAGGGCAATCAGGCCAGCTTGTGCCGGACCACGGGTTGCGAATATCAATAATGGATAACCATCATGTATCAGGGCCATAGGGCCATGTTTGATTTCTGCACCACTGAAGGCTTCTGCCTGGATGACGGATGTCTCTTTGAACTTAAGCGCAGATTCCAGCGCAACCGGGAAGCTGATGCCACGGCCCACCACCATGATGCGTGATGCGGGCTGTAAAACTTCTATCGCAGGTGACCAGTCAAGCTTGGTGGCAGCGTGCAGGGATTCTGGCAACTGCTCTATCGCCGCCAAGAATTCTGCATCGTTTTGCCAGTGACCTGCCAGGCGCGCACCGGCAACCAGTGAAGTGATAAAGCTCTTGGTCGCAGCCACGCTCAGTTCGGGGCCCGCGTGCAATGGCATGGTCCATTCTGCGCTTTGTGCCAGCGGAGATGCTGAGTCGTTGACGAGGGCCACTGTCGTCGCACCACCTTCACGGAAATAACGGATAGGTTCAACCACGTCAGGGCTTTGGCCAGATTGTGAAATCGCAATCGCCAGCGCATCTTTTGCTGCCAGCGGTGCCTTGTTCAAGGTTACCAGAGACATAGGCAGCGAGGCGACGATGCGCCCTACCCTGGCCATGATCAGATAGGCTGCGTAATTGGCGGCGTGGTCTGAGCTGCCACGGGCAACGGTAACAACGGATGTGGGTGGTTTGGCGCGCAAGTGTGCGCCAAGTTCGGCATAGCGCTCACGTTCGTGTTTGAGTTGTTCGGCTACAAAATCAGCGGAAGAGCTGGCTTCCTTAAGCATCTGCGAGGTCAATCTTTTCTCCTTCTACATAAACAGCGATGAGGTTGAGCTGACGATCCAGCACAACCAGGTCTGCGTAACTGCCAGCCTGCAGGCGGCCACGCTCATTCAGTCCCAGATAATCGGCTGCGTAGGTAGAAACACGCTTCGATGCATCTTCCAGGTCCAGGCCTATGCTGACCAGATTGCGCAGGGCCTGATCCATGGTCAGGGTGCTGCCTGCCAGCGTACCATCTTCAAGACGCACACCGCCCAGGCATTTGTGCACGACCTGGCGGCCCAGCATATATTGCCCATCCGGCATGCCGGAAGCAGCAGTAGAATCAGTAACGCAATACAGATGCGGAATCGCACGCATGGCGGCTTTGATGGCGCCAGGGTGGACATGCAACAAGTCGGGAATAATTTCAGAAAACTGCGCATGCGCCAGCGCTGCACCAACCATGCCAGGTGCGCGGTGATCAAGGCGTGACATGGCGTTGTACAAGTGGGTAAAACCGGTAGCACCATTTTCCAGTGCTGCCTTACCTTCTTCGTAAGTACCGAGGGTATGGCCTATCTGTACCTGCATGCCTATGGCGGTCAGCTCGCGCACAAGTTGCAGATGTCCATCCATTTCTGGTGCCACGGTGATCAGGCGTATCGGTGCTATTGCATCGAGGTGACGTACCTGTTCGAGTGAGCCGGTGTGGGCAAAATCTGGTTGCGCACCGAGCTTGCCTGGATTGATATACGGCCCTTCGAGATGCACACCGAGTATGCGGGCAGAACCACTGCTGCGTTTATCCACCAGCGGCCTGATCGCCGTCAAGGCCAGTTCCAGATCAGACAGCGGTGCTGTCATGGTGGTGGCCAGCATGCTGGTGGTGCCGTGTTTGGCATGTTTGCGGGCGATGATTTCGACGGCGTCGCCAGCTTCCATGGTGTCCTTGCCACCGGCTCCGTGTACATGCAAATCGACAAAGCCGGGCAAGATGTAATGCAGGGATTCTGCATCAGCAGCATTCTCTACATCAGCATCGGCAGTAATGGCCTGCACTCTTTCATCGAACACCAGAGAGCCGCGCACCCAGCCTTGGGGCGTCAGTATTTGTCCCTGCACTTGTTGTGGCAAGCTCATCTGAACAACTCCGCCACAAAGTCATAGTAATCACTACGGCAATAAGAATGCGACAGTTCTATCGCGGCACCGTTAGGGAGATAGGCAACACGGGTGATGAACAACATGGCAGCGCCCTGCTTGATGTCTGCCAGGCGCGCCTGTTCGGCAGTTGCATTCACGGCACGTATATGCTGCAGGGCTCGTGTCGGCGACAGGTTATGTGATTCCAGATAACCGTACAGGCTGTCGCTCACCAGTTTTGGATTGGGCATGTAGATTGCCGGAATGGTCGTGCTCTCTATCGCCATCACGACATTGTCAGCGGTACGCAGACGCTTCAAACGCGATACCACGGTATTGGGTGACAAACCCAGTGACAAAATCTCTTCTGGTGAAGCGATACCAGTTTCACGTGACAACCAGCGTGAACCCGGAACAAAACCACGGTTGCGCAATTCTTCACTGAAATTGGTCAGGCGTGACAGCGGTTGTTCAAGCTTGGGCGTGATATACGTGCCAGAACCATGTTTGCGCGTCAGCATGCCACGCTCGCACAACATGTCTATGGCCTTGCGTGCGGTGACGCGTGAAATTTCCAGGGTGTCAGACAGCATGCGCTCGGAGGGCAAGGCTTCGTCAGGCTGCCACAATCCGCTATGTATGCCGTTCGCAAGCTTGTTCGCCAGTTGCAGATACAAGGGGGTAGAACTTTCTGCGTCAGGTTTAAAGTCTATCAATTGTGCCAGCATGTCTTTCTCTCTTTTTATGTATTTATCAGGCGTGCAAATGCTGTTGTATCAGGATAAGAGCCCCAACTGCTGAGTCAGCCTTGGGCATTTGTATTCTCTCTTTTAAATCTGTTGGCAAATAGCTGGCTACCGGCGCTGCCAGACCGCCACACAGGGCAATCGGCAATGCAGATTCCGGGTCCAGGGCCTGTGCCATGATGGCAACTTCTTTACCTGCTCCGAGCATGATCGCGCGGGCGACCTCTACCTCGGGCGCAAAGCGTATCACCAGGGGTGCCAGTTCGGCATAACGGGTTTGATTGGCTTGTGCGAGCCAGGCGAAGACAGCATCTTTGTCGCCGCCACAATGTGTCAGCACAGCGCTGGCAAATGGATTTGATGCAGCACGACCATCCAGCACCCGTTGCAAATGATTGACGGCACGCATGCCCAGCCAGGCACCACTGGCCTCATCACTGACCGGAAAGCCCCAGCCACCGACTTCGCGACGCTGACCGTCAGGTAACAAAACCTCACCAACGCTGCCAGTTCCCAAAGCGATGATAGCGCCGGGCTTGCCTTCAAGGGCGCCCAGCAAAGTAGTATAGGCATCGGTTTCTGCGCAGACCGCGCCAAAGCCAGGATTAAGCGCAACAAACTCCCTGGCCCAATGAATATTATGAACACCAGCCAGGCCGCAGCCGACTGCGATGTCGGCCAGTGCTGGCATATCCAGATTCGCCGCTGCAAACGCTTGCTGGATCGCCAGCAGGATGGATTGCCAGGCTTTATCCCGGCCATGTGCGAGGCCAGAAGGACCCGCACTGCCACGGCCAAGTTCTTTGCCACTGGCATCGGCCAACACCACTCGTGTGCCAGTACCACCACCATCGGCACCAATAAAATAAGAACAAGCAGGTTTTGCTGAGGACTGCTCCGCAGTACCTGGTGAATCAGCCGTAGAAAGATGTTCTGCCTGTTTATTCATTGATAATTAAGTGGCGATAAAGAATGATGGTAAAAACGACGATAAGAACGATAATAAAAACGGTGCAATAAGTTATCCGGCCAAATCAGAATCTGTACTTCTGCTACTATTTTAAGCCTCACTGTAAGTTTTTTTACTAGTGGATGTCAATAGGTATTTAAGTGGTATCGTTAAATTTAATTTTGCCTACTTTATTCCCGCAACACTATTGCTATCCAGCACAATGAAACAGGCTTGTTAATGACCACTTTCAACGCAAATGTCATAACAACTTGTATTAGCGCTTGCAGTGACTTGTCAATGTACATTCCTACTTCAGGAACTGCTCATTCCCGACCATGCCGATCTTGGTCACACCAAGACGCTGTGCCGCTGCCATGACCGCAGCCACAGACTTGTAAGGCACAACAGCAACCGGACGCAGATGAATCTCTGGCTGGTTTGCTGCAGGCATTGCTGCCGATTCAGCCAGTTTCGCTTCCAGCTGTGCATGATCGACTGCCGTACCATTCCAGGACACCGTTCCATCAAAATCGACGTCGATATTGACGACGACTGGTTCTACTGTTGGTGGCGGTGGCGTGCCTGTCGGCATATTCAGGTTCACCGCGTGATTCTGAATAGGAATGGTAATAATCAACATGATGATCA
>NZ_JBMPPJ010000026.1:0-79498 GCF_049339865.1 Undibacterium sp. TC9W
AAGAAATGGACCATGCCTATACAACACTGGCGACAGGCATTGAATCGCTTTGATATAGAATTTGGGGAGCGCATCAACGCTCACCAATAGTTCCGGGAGAACTTACACAGATTTTTTTACAGGCTCAATAGGATGTAGCGTTAAAACATTTTATGCGTTTGACGAACTTAAAGTCCCGTCTGCTTTTCAAGGAAAATTTACACCAGTACTCATCGAAATTGCCGTTTCTATCGATTAATTTGAATATCCGTTTTCACTGAGTGCTCACAGCTTTCAATAGCCGATAAATTGAGTAAATGAAGATAAATAATTCAACGTCAGCCATTTATACAATCCTCCTTTGAAGTACACCACGGTATTATCCACAACCCCAAGTGAAGTATTTTTATATGACCCGCCGGAAAAATATAAAGTCACGACGGTATGACTGTCATTTTTTGCAAAAAACCTTAGTCGCCATCTGACATCCTCCTCCCATCGCTTGTCGTACTGCTCTATTGAAGTATTTTTCAATGCGATGACCAGATCACGTGTTAGTTTCTTTCGAGTAGGAAGACTCTCGATTTTTAATTTGAGATCATGGGCCATATCAAGCGACTCGGGAGACAATGGGATCGTCATGACTGTTCTAGGGTCCATCCATAATATTTCCAGGCTTCCGATTTCTCCATTTGCAAGTTGTCTGGACAATTGCTCTAATTTTGTTGCAGCCCCAGAAGTTGCCAAGTCTTTGCTTTCTGCCACTGATACCCATTGAAAGCTTAGTGTCAGAACAAATATTGAATTGAATAGTAATCGCTTGATGTGCATTGCAACTCTCAACAGAAATATGTTCAAGCCCAAATCGGCCTATTGGTAAAGCGCTTTGTATTCCCGCGGCGAGCATTGCATTACACGTTTGAAAGCGGTGCTGAATGCGCTTTCAGATTGATAACCTAGTGATGGTGCGATGACGGAAATTGTGTCGTCCGAATTTAAAAGCCTGTCACCTGCAAGCAGCATACGCCAGCGCGTCAGATAATCCATTGGCGACTCGCCCACCAGGTTTTTGAATTTCATTGCAAAGGTAGATCTGGACATAAAAGAACGGCTGGCCAGACTCTGTATAGTCCATTTATGTGCTGGGTTCTCATGCATGGCACTCATAGCGCCACCTATTTGCTTGTCCGCCAGTGCATAAATCCAGCCTGCGCCAATGTCTGTACTTCCTGTTGCGCTTGAAGCCTCTGCCCTTTCAAGCAGAAAAAGTCTCAACGCCTGAACGAGCATGAGAGACGAAAGGTATTGAGCGATCAAAGCCCCGCCGGGCTGCGGTTCTCGCAGCTCTTGCATGATTTGTTCCATTGAACGGCGCAGTGTGTTTTTGTCTGACTCTTTGCGGATATGCACGATAGTTGGTAAAACGCCGAGCAATATGCTTGCGTGTCTGCCAGAAAACTCAAAGAAACCACCTAATCCGTAACAGGCACCACCACCGTTGTAAGTAACCAGCCCACCTTCTTTTACGTCAGAAAATATGGTCTTCGCGTCAGTAGTTGGCAGCGTCGGGTCGCTACTAAGAGTGACTCCGTGCCCACCGGGGAGCAAAAAACAATCGCCTTCTTTGAAAAGTACTGCCTCAGGAATATCGTCCAAAGTGAGCCAGAATTGACCGGAAAGCAAGGTATAGCAACGTATCCCCTGTCGTGGCTCGAAATGAATAGACCAGTTACCGCCCGCGTCCAGCCCGTGAAACATATAGTTGCGGGGTTTGAGAAGTGCCAGGGTATCGGAAAGTGGATCCATCATCTTCAGACGATTGAAAAGATAAAATGGACTATAAAGCATGGATCGTCCCATTGCAAGCACGTATTATCAGCATATCGACGAACTATCTGGAGAAAAAAATGATTAACCGCCCCGCTTGCCTGGTCAGTTACTTTACAGCCTGGAATTCACATGGCATAGACGAGATCCTCCAACATGTCAGCGATGCATTCGGCACCAATACCCGGTATTTTGATCCACACCGTGTTGCCACGGGCGTTGAAGAATTTTCAGCATGCCTTGCCGAGTTCCGCACTCAACGTCCTGACGCAGAGATAGTCTGGACTTCAGGAGTTGACTCCCACCACCATTTGCATCGTTACACCTGGGAAGTGCGCATAGCAAAGCACGCCATCGTTGCGGGCTATGATGTGGTTGAAGTCGATGTGGCAGGGAAAATCGTCGCAGTATTTAGTTTTTTTGGACCACTTCCTGACATTGGCTGAATATAAAAGTGCATACGAAATAGTAGCGGTCTTAATAGGGCCGGTCTTACATCAGGACAGCCCGATAATAAGGAAATACGTAAATGCAAGACCCTCTTTGCATTTGCTGAGATGCTTTAGGGGCGTTCGTGCAACAGGTTAAAAACGGTCGCAATCCCTTGCGACCGTTTTCTCTATAAAATTACCAATATCACTTCATCGTAAAACTCTGCTGCCCGGTATCGACTGCATAGTTTTTCGCGACGTCCCAATAAGTGAAGCTGTATTTCACCAGATCCCCTGCCTTGAGCCCGCTGGCTGCGTAGCTGTTGTTGCCGTTGGATTGTGTCATGCGGAAGTTTTGCTGACCACCAGAGTTGACCGTGTAATGCACGTCTGCCCACGACGACGTGTTGATACCAAACTGCAATGTGCTTGCGTTGATTTGCGTGGCGCTGGCTGAAACCGGAGTTGGAGTCGGTGTGGGCGTAGGAGTTGGCGTAGGCGTTGGCGTTGGCGTAGGCGTTGGCGTAGGCGTCGGAGTTGGCGTAGGCGTCGGCGTAGGTGTTGGCGTTGGTGTAGGAGTCGGCACACCAGTGTCCCAAATAATATCATCGACCGCCCACTGGAAAGTGCTACCCGGCAGACTGCCATCAACACTGAAAATCTGGAACAGATCAGACATCGATTGCAAGGCGATCAGATTGCCTGCGAGTGCAGAAATGGGGATGGTCGCCGTGCCCCAATTGCCATCACGTACCAGACCATAACTCGCCACGCTTGCAGGAAAAGTGACCGACCCTTGATTGGTGTAAGTATCACCAATGCCGACTTTGAAGGCGACGTTAGCGGGTATTTTGATTCTGAATTTCAGCGTGCCATTTCTGTAGTTGCTCATGTCACGCACCTGGCGCGATTGTATGCTGCTTCCAAACCACTGGTTGGCAGCGGTGTAGTTCCAGGCAATGACATTGCTGCCTTCATACGGTGCGGTAGAACCTGCCGACATCGACGCCTGATTCCAGTTCCACACGTCAGAGCTGACGCCAGCAGTCTGTTTGTTATTGACTGCGGTGAGATCGGTGAACACGCCAAATTTACCCACCTCGGGCACGTTGGGGTTGCCCACTTTCACCGTGCCTTTGCCATCGAGCTCATACACCCGTACGTAATCGACATACATGGTGCCAGGCAAAGGTGTGGTCACTTGCGCTGGAGTTGCCGCGTCGGTGAAATTGCCGCCTACCGCGAGGTTAAACAGCAGGTAATATGGTGCCTGCAGCGAAGTTGAATTGACCGGCAAAGGGTTTTGATACATGTCGCGCTCTACACCGTTATCGGTGACGGTAAAGCGCATTTGGGTATCAGTCCAGTACAAGCGGTAGGTGACGAAACGGTTGATCAAAGGTGTCGAGGCGATATACCAGTTCTTGGTTTGCCACGCGGTCGAAGCCGCGCAACTCGGGTTGCCCGGCACGCAAGCCGCGTCCTGATAGGTAATGACATTTGACCCTACATAATTATTGATCGCCGGGTAACCGGCCAGTGCCCTGCCTGCGTTGCTATGCCCCATTTCCATGATATCAATCTCGCCGTTGCGCGGCCAGGTTTGCGGGCTGGTACCCAACATCCAGGCGGCAGGCCACAGCCCTGTGCCAACTTGTGGTGTGCTGATACGCATCTCCACCATGCCATACTGGACTTGTACTTTGCCAGCAGAAGAGATTTTTCCAGACGTGAAGACGTTGCTGCCTATGACCTGGTTTTTTGCCTGAATTGCCAGTGCGCGCGTGCCAGGTTCAAACGGCACGTTTTGTATCGAGACATTGTTAGGGCTGTAGTACTCCAGTTCCTGATTACCGTAGCCGCACAAATTGATCTGGCAGCCATTGCCATCATAGGCAGTCCACAAGCCAGTGTTGAGGCTGGTGCCATTAAATTCTTCTGACCAGATCAGTTTGCCGATCACAGGATTAGTGACACTGGCATAGGCGTGCGAGCCATAAGCCAGCAAGATACTGGCCGCGATGGCGGTGAGTGTGCTGCTGCGTTTTTGTTTGTTGAGACGATAGTCCTGCCGATTCATCATGCCTCCGTTATTTTCAATTTTAAAAACAGGCTTTAGACGGATTGACATGGAAAAACGCTGTCAACAACGTCTGTCTGAGCTATGTATAAAGACCATTGATATCAATTCCCGAACCTGCTTCCATTTAATTCACATTTTTTGGAAACGTTTCCATTCGAGAATTTAAATAGTGATATTATTTTTATTTCTTGTCAATAAAAATTTTATATCTAGGGGTTTTATTACTCAGAAAGCAACATTGCTATCCAGGCGGGGTGCAAGGCGCTTATTGTGTGGCTGGAAATGGGCTACCAACGGTGAGCGATACCGGCAGATCAAAAACAGAAATGGGGTTGTAACCAAATCCGATAGCCACAGATCTGCCCATCACCTGGACGCAACGCGGTACTGAGATGCTTCTGGAGTAGCTGTGTTAATGGGCGAAATCCAGCTTGATGTTTCGCTAGATACACATGGGTGAAGCTGCGATTCACGCAACCACACGTTGAAGCAAAAGGCACGACGGCATTTTGAAACATGCGTGTGATGGCATGGTAAATATTATCGCGGTGTGTTGCGAGTATGTTGTTCGGCTACTTGACTACCGGGGGCTAATGGGTGACCCCATCTTTCAACTGAACACTGAAAAACCCCCAGTCTTTACTTGTTCCTTAAAATCCATGCAAGACTTATTACTACAAAAATCATTGTCAAGTCTATCCACCATGGAGTAGATAAGAATACTAATTTGTAGACCACGCATACTGCACTCAATATGAACACAAGTACTGCGTTCCAAAAGCTTCCTTTATTCATAATAGATTTTGCAACTTAACCACAATTAAAGGAAATGATCCAAGTCTATCCTATTTTTTTTCCGGGCAATTTGGATAAACGTCTTGTCTAAGACTTTTTGCACCCGCATTAACTATAAGTCCTGAAGGAAGCATTGCATAAAATGGTACCTCATCGATCGGACCAAGAGCAAAATATGCTCCTCGAGCAAATATATTAACGCGGATAGCATTAGTCCTATTTGCGTACTCAATCTGGCCATCAATACTACCACCAATAGGTTGCCTACTAAAAGGAGCTGTCGTTGCTGGTAATATCATTTGAATTAAGCCAGGACCAGGGCGTTCTGTTGGTGGCGATGGCGGCGCAATTGGCGGAACATATTTATCTGGAGGTGATGGTGAAGAAATGTTTTCCTTAAAAAAGTTCATAAATTTTGTAGCGCCACTTGGGATTCCTCCATTCTGACCACCTTTTCCATCACCACAAGTTTCACACAATCCAAAAGGATCAACACGGGGGATGGGGTCAGGTCTTACATTACGACAATTCTAAACTAAGAAATGCATGAGTGGTTTTACCCTGCTTCAAATGCCCGCACTGCCCTGCTGACCGTGACGTAGTGGACAGAGAAAAAAGCGGCAATCTCCGCCATGGAATAAGCGCCAGAGCGATAAGCCTGGGCCATGGCCTCATTGCGATCACTGAAGTTTTCCTGGTAGGTATGCAATGGTAAAGATATCGCACGTCGATGTGCGATGGAGACGTCTCTGAGGTCTTCCGGGCGCAATTGATGTTGGTATTTTTCGACAAACTCATCATCCCCCAGCAGCAGTTGGTGCCGGGTCGCCAGCAGGGGTGAAGCCAAGCCTATTCCGTCCAGTACAAACTTGGCATAGGCCACCCTGGCCTGCTTACGTTTACTGCCGAACTGTCCCAATAACCAGTCAGTGTCCAGCCACGGCGGCGCATGCTGATCACACACGCAGTAGTCATAACTACTCCAGTGCCATTGCTCTGGCATTGACACCATCCTGGCACGCACCGGATTGAGCACAATGTAGCGCGCCAGTTCCAATAAATGCGCTTCTTTTTGTACCAGGATAGCCTTGTACCTACCCTGGAACAAATGCCCCACTTGCTTGTGCCGACGATTGAAACGCTGGGTATATAAACCATTGAGTTGACGCATGCCCCGCGACAAATTGCCGTCGATGGTTTCTACCAGCAGGTGGTAGTGATTACTCATCTCGCAGTAAGCATGCACCACCCAGTTAAAGCGATCACATACCTCAGCCAGCACCGTCAACCACTCTTGCCTGTCCTCATCATCCAAAAAGATATCCTCACGCCTGTCCCCGCGAGAAGTGACGTGATACAAAGCACCCGCAAATTCTAATCTTAGTGGCCTGACCATCCTTTAAGCATAGCATGTTTTTTAGAAAATGTATGAATGTAAGACCTGACCCCGGCTTCCCTTTGACCCCGGCTTCCCTTGGGTGAAGCTACGATTCACGCAAGCACACGTTGAAGCAAAAGGCACGACGGCATTCTGAAACAAGCGTGTGATGGCGCAGTAAATATGATCGCGGTGTATTGCGAGTATGTTGTTTGACTACTTGACTACCAGGGGCTAATGGGTGACCCCAATTTTCCCTTGAGCACTGCTTAAGTAGCTAATAGCACCTTCTCGGCATCACAAAGCAAATCAAATGCATATGACAATCTAAAAGAGCCTTCTATAGGCTCCATAGTGTTTACGGACTCCAAAGAATTGAATACGATTTGAATCTTCTGAAAAACGTCTTCAATATATGGGTTCATCATGTCACGTCCCCAATATCGGCAATCCATGTCCTGACTGTCGTCTCCAATTGAATAATAAATTCGTTTGTTAATAAATTCAGAATTAGCATTGGTTAATTTCCGAGGAACAACAATGTTTGTTGAACTTAAAGGAGCATCTATCATTTCAATAATTTGTTGGGATGAAGAGGGTATATCCTGTAATGAAAAAAACAATACTTTAGATGAAAATCCATTTAAAACCGCCTCAAAAGTTCCAAATCCTTTCTTCCATTCACTCCTCCTTAAACAATATTTAGTATTCTCTGACATGCTGCTAGCGCCATATAACCCGTAAAAAATCGCCGAGTTATCTCCAAAGACTGAAATACCAGCCAATAAACCAAAGGCGATTTCCCCAACTTGTGGAAAGCTTGCACTTATCACTGTTGCATCATGCATAAAGCTTTTGGCAACAAATGTCGCATTTGAGGAGGATATAAATTTCTTTTCTTTCGGAGCAAAAAACATTGCCGAACTACCGTTTGCATCCTTTTCCCAATTTATTAATTTCATAGATATCACTCATTTTTTTGAATCAGACAGGGGTCAGTTCTAACATTCCAACATTTTCCAAACCAGTACGCAAAAACGCCGCATGGCTTTGCTTCGGACCGAAGTCTTCAAACTTCTGGCGGCGACATCCGGGATACCGAATCAATCTCTACTGAAGCTTGAAATTTAGAAAGTAACTCTATAGTTTCCCTCGACAATGAAAATCCGCACGGAAATTCATTGTCATGAAATTCGCAAATGATCGTCACGTGAAAATGTGAAAATGCACGGACTTGATTAAGTGCAGGAAGTATCATTTCATACTCTCGCAAAAGGGGCACTATCGAATCTGTTGGAAACGACGTATACGATGCTCTACGGGGAGTGCGCCAATGCCAGGACTTTGGGTCGCCGGAAGATTTTAATTTACTACCCATCTCATATACAATCGCCTCAGAAAGACTCACCTTCATCGAAAAATTTTTTATTATTTCTTCGGACGCAATTAATCCAATATATAGCTGGCTCCTCACTATTCATTCTTTCATAAAGATACTGGCTAATCTGAGTTACGTAGGCTGGCTTTTTCGACCAATTCGATGGCGTCAGTGTCAACAGCAATTGCATGAACTTCCGTCGCCCCATCTTGCCTTTTCCAAGTCAGACTTACCCAAACCAGACCATCTTCATAGACATCAAATACAGGCAAGACTTGACCAAGCATCGACGAAACATCGGCATGCTCATCTCCAGCTAATCGTTTCAGGATAGAAGGGCGAATACGTAATAAACGAACTAAATCATCATTCTCAACAATATTGCCAAATCGATCTGATCCAAGGTATTTTTTCATTTTTTCCAATTTAAATAGGATGGCGAATTGTTATTGAGCGGAGGCCCTTCATTTTCATTACAAACACAATTGCTGTTTGCTAAAGGCGCCTGCGCGAGCTCAACAATATTAACCAGATCATCCCTGCCAGATTAATCACTCCAAAAAAACCAAAGAAGATTAAATGCCTGAATGTCAGTTGCATAGAAAAATCACTTTCAAACAAACGACGAAGAACAATTGGCAATACAGTGACACAAATCCAGGAAAAATGGCTAAGTGCAAATATAGGAAAGCCAATTCGGGGATATAACATCCATAGCAAGGGAGCGCCAAAACTTACCAGGAGAAACCAGGCCTCCGGCAAAGCTGGGGCAAACAAGCCATAACTGAATAATAAAAACATCGCATACGATGAGATGCAATATCCTGCCAAAAATCGAGGCTTGGAAATTATTGATAACATGACGCTTTCGCTAACTGATATCGCAATAATGATGACGGAGAAAAATCGTGAATCAATCAAGCTCAAGGTACATTTTTTGAACATAACTTCTGTTCAACGCCACGATCAATTCTAATTAAATATCCATTAGGTCTAGATATAATTCCGGTTGTCGCAACAATTTCTGGAATCAACACATCTCTTCCACAAAAACTTACGCTATTCTGCTTAAGATGAGATATCCAGCGATTGGATGTATCTTTTTCAAAAAACTGAATATCTTCAGTTTTCCCAGGTTTAATTTCGTAGCATCTTGTTTTCAATTCTGATCTGCATAAATGAATGGATTCATTCAGCGCATTTTCAATAGTGACCAAGTATTCTATCTTTTGCTCGCGAAGACAAGCAACCAGACAAATGCAAAAAAAGAACGCTATTTTAGGGACTCTTTGAAATAGAGATAAGGTTTTTAATATCGTCATGACACGCCTTAGTTCTTTCATCTTGATCAGCGCGTGGGGTACGCTACAACGCACCGCATGAAGGACAGGAAAATACTTGAAGCAGGATCCCCCGCATAGATACCTTCCTGGCCTGCCTCTGTCGAGCGGTGCGTTGCAACGCCCCTACTGGCTGCTAAGGTCTATGCCTTACTTTTTTTGCTTGAAGATGTCTTCAATTTTTGAGCTGGGCTGTCAAATTTGGCCAGTTCCTTTTCCATTTCTCTGGCCTTGTTTGTTTCATCGAGTTTTCTATAAACAGTAATGAGGGCCTTGGTGCAACGGATGAGAGGGTCTTTTTTGTTTCCCTGCAAGGTGGTATTTTTTTCGTAGGCCAGTTCATAGAATTTTCTGGCATCCGGGAAGTTCGCTTTTGCCAGGTAAATTTCTCCTAGATATTCGTAGTAAGCAGGCAGTTCTTCATATCCATAGATTGATTCATCCTTGAGCCTGTTTATCAGCTTGAGATAGTATCCTTCAGCATAATCTGTCTGACCATTGATTTTATAGACATAGGCAAGATTTGCCATTGCGCTTGTCACAGACGGATGTTCAGGTGCAAAAAATTTCTGTGCAATTTCATAGGCAGTCAGATAATTGTCTTCAGCCAGGCCAAATTCTTTTTTGCTCAAATACAGAGGTGCCAGATTGCTGTGTACCTGGAAAATCAGTTTTTGAGAAAATTGTTGGCTTTTACTTGAAGCCAGAATTTGTACGTACAGCTCACGGGCTTTATCGAACTGGGCTTGTGTATGCGAAATTTCTGCCAGAGTCAGCATGGTTGCAATGCGCCTGTGCTCGGTCTCTCGCTGCTCATTCAAGAGCTTCTTCATTTCAAGCGGGTTTCCATCCAGTGCTTTTATTTTTGTTTGCAACTCTTCCTGCCTGCCATTAAAAAACTCCAGTCTTTTTTCTGCAATGCGGATAGCTTCTTTGAGATTGCCGTTTTTGTAGTTCGCGACGATGTCCTGATCATACAAAGACCCGCCGTTGGAAAATCTGATGTCGTTTCCGTTTAGCTGTTTGATTTTTTCGAAGGTCTTCTCGCCCTTGAGAAACTCATTCGTCAGATACTGGCTGGCTGCGAGCAGATATAAATTTTCTGACAAGTAGCCTTTATCATTGACATTATTTTGCTCCAGGATAGCCACACTTTGCTCAAAAAAGCCGGCTGCATTGACATAGTCTTTAATCGTAAAGTATGACTCGCCCATCAGGGCATTGGCTTCCGCTTTTTGGGCCGGGGGCAAGGGTGAGCCCGGGCTGCCGCTATTCAGCAATGGCTTCAGCCTGGATTGTGTCAGGTCATATCTTTTGCTTTCCAGATACAATCTGGCGAGACTGAGCTGGAATTGCATGTCTCGCTGATAAAAGTTCGCATTTTTCTTTGCTATGGCAGATCCCAGCAATAAATAAGACTCTGCATATTCGCACCAGCCTCTTTTTATCAGTGCTTTTGAAGACGTGTCGATTTCTGCAAGTGCGGCTTCTGCCATGTTCCAGTTCGACAGGGCAGCCTGATGCTTGCGTATCGCTTTTTCTGCGGTGCTGAAATCCTGGATAAATGTTTGAAGCGCCAGGGCATGCAAGCGTCTCAATCCCTCGATGGAATCATCAGGTATGGCTGCCAACTCAGACATGTTTCTGTCGGTTGTGGCTTTACTCGCGGTGCCTGTCCGGCGTATCTGTACTTTACAATCTTTGTCTGTCAGTTTGCCCAGTTCTTGGGCCTGGACTGTGCCACATGTCATCGCTGCGGCGAGTAAGAAATACTTTATTTTTTTCATTCTAATCTCCAGACATACTGGAGCAAGTGTTTTTCTTGAAAAGGCTTACCACCTTTGGAATGCGGGCGATAGATGCATTTCATGGTGGCCTGGAGGGTTGCATAATCCAGGTTGCGGAATCCACTGGTCTGTCTGATTTTTCCGTCGATGACGCTACCGTCCTTACCAATGAGCATTTCCAGCCTGACGACGCCTGTTTCTTCATTACGCAAAGAGGCTCTGGGATATTCTGGCTTGCAGATTTCGGCGGTCAGTAATTCACCGCCGACTTCTTCATCCATGAATCCGGGTTGAAAGCCGCTGTTTGCCGGTGTATCGGCATAGCTGGTGCCTGCACAGCACAGCAGAATGCCAATGGCAGGCAAGGTAGATACAAATTTCATGTGTTATCCAATAAAAGTCAGAGAACGATTTTACAATGTGGGGCTTGCGTCAGGACAAAGGAGGCGGAACAATTCTATCCTGACACGGCATGCTGGCGACTGATTGTCAGGTATCAAGGAGCATCCCGCGCAGGCATGGTCTCAAACACCGTCTGATAACGCGGGTCTTCCTTGCCCTTGGCTTTCCAGTAATCATAATATTCTGGATAAGGAATGGGGTGCAGGCGTTGCAGGGTCTGCATGCTGCGGGCGGCTTTTTTAGGCTGGCCATTGAGTGTATAGACTTCGGCCTCGATATTGAGGATGTGAACAAAGCCAAAGCGCGGTGCCCAGGTTTCTATGTAAGTTATCTCTTCTGCCGACATGCCTTCACGTGGTTTGATGCGGGTCAGTTTGAAGTATTCAAAGAATTGTGGAAACAGGGTGAATGCTGGTTTTTGCAGGAATTTTTCTTTCGATTCAAAACCTGAGCTCACGTCGCGTATGGACTTGAAGCCGGTGACCACGCGTTGATAATCAAGAGTGACAGCCGCCAACAATATGCAGCCGATGGCAAACCCGGCCAGCACGATGCCGGGCCTGACCACGGTACCGGCAGCAGGCCAGCGCAATTGATGCACCATGCCCATGAGCACGCCTACAGGTATCAGCACAAAGGCATACCAGAGTGGGAACTCGACCATACTGTGTACGCCGACGGCAAACAGGCTGAGAGTGCAAAACTGCAATGCGGTGCTTTTAGCATGGTTTTCTGCAGCGCTTTTGACTGCGGCTTTGTCAGTGGCTTTGCCATATCTGATGCAGGTCTGGTAAAACCACCAGCACAAGCCGCCCATGATGAGGATGGTGGCTGGCCAGCCCAGTTCGGCGGCCAGGTTCAGTGGCAGGTTATGGGCATGCTCGGCATAGGTGCTGGAGGTAAAGTCTGCCCCAACACTGACCTGGCCTGGGCCAAAGCCAAACCAGCCCACACCCAGCCATGGGTGTTGTGCTGCGAGTTGCCAGGCGGTTTGCCACAGGCCGGTACGTTCAGAGCGGCCACCGACATGGTCGGCCACGGAGCCACCAGAAAACCCTATGGCCTGGCTGATTTGCGGCAGGCAAAAGGTCAGCACGGCATACAGGATGACCAGGGCCAGCATGGCGATGATGACGGGTGTGCCCTTGCGTTTGCTAGCGCCCAGCTTGCCCGCTGTGTAGGCAAAAAACAGTGGCACCAGTATCCAGCCTATGCGCGATTGCGTCAGTACCGCGCCCCATAGCAAGAGCGCAGCGATGGCAATCGAACTAAAACCAGAAAATGTACGTGTGCGGTAAAAATGCCAGAGCCCTGCCAGCGCAAAAAAATACAACAAAGCCAGCTGATTGGGTTGCGCCACATTGGCATAGGGGCGCATGGGAATATGGGGGTCTTTGGCGATGTACATGACGACCGGCGTTGCATCCAGCCCCAGGATCTGGATATGCTGGAACACCAGCGACAGGGATGCTGCCAGCAGGCTGGCGAGGGCAATCGCGGTCACCGCCATGTCCAGCCTGGACTGTTCAAGCGCGAGGCTGCTGCCAAACACCATGGCCAGCGCAAACAGTAGCAGATAAAGGATGGGGAGAGCAACAAAACTGGCTGGCGTTATCATGCCTAGCGCCACCTGCAGAAGGATCAGCAGGATGATCCCGCCAGGCAAGGCAAGCAATGCCGGAAAGCGCAGGCGCACTGCTGTTCTGGATGCAGGTGCAAAGCCGGATGTAGATTCAAATTCAGATTCAGATACTGAAGATGGGCGAATGACAAAAAACGCCATTGCGCTTAACAGACCAAGACAGATGATCAGGTCGTGATAAAAAGTTCTGTACGGATGGATATGATAAGGATGTGCGTAGCTGAAAAAAATCGCTACCGCAAAAATGATCAATGCCAGCTTGCCTTCCTTTGCGGATGCCATTCGGGATACATTTCAAGAATTGGCCTGGCATGGCTCATTGAGTATCAACGAGTCATGCCGGGCCGGGTAAGTACTACATTTTAACTACATTTTGAGAGCAAGTGGCATGATGCCTTTGTAGGCGGCTGTTTTTGCATCAAGCACGGCAGGGAAAACCGATGCCCTTATTTTGATGGGTTGGTATTTGCAGGTTTTTTCATCGCAGTCATTCGATTTTAGCCATGACTGTATGTCTGCCTTTTTGTCTTCATTGTTCTTTTCCAGTATGGTGAAGTCCTCGGCGTTTTTAAGGATTTCATCTTTCATGTCGGCATAAGGAATATGCAATTGCGTCAAATGGCCTTTATTACCGCCAAAAGACAGCATGGCATTGACATTGCTGATATCGGCAGGATCGGTTGGTTCTTTGGTGCCAACCAGTTTAGGGCCCCATATCGGTAAAGTCGTCTTGCCTTTTGCCAGAGAGCCGTCGGTAATTTCGGACGCCTGCACTACCTGGAATTCTTTACCCAGCGCAGCGATGTAGGCCGGGCGTGCTTCCAGCAAGGTGCTGACACCGTACAAAAAGGCAGAAACCTGCACTATGGCGATGACTGCCAAGTCAAACACCAGCCCTTTCTTGCCAGGCTTGAACACCACCAGCGTCAGTGCTGGCCCCAATACTACGTCAATACCAACGATGAGGAAGAAGATTTCATAACCGCCGATTGCCCTCAGCATGGGCGTGGGGTACCACATATACCAGCACATCATGAGCAGGCCAAGACCAACCATGCAGCTCAGGAAAAAATGCGTGCCACTGGCACGATAGCGAGATATAGATGTTTTCATAGTAGTTGACATGAATCGTAAGAAAATCCCGGAGACCGGGTCAGGTTCTGTCACATCAGGGCATCTTGGTCTCTGATTGAGTACCAAAGCATTTCCATGGAGTTGACATCACCGACCGGGTATCGGTCAAAATCAAAGAAAAGCATGCCTATTCTAATAAGTTTTTTCGGCATGATCAAGGCTGGCGCGGCTTACGCGACATGCAAAATCAGGATACGGCGACGCAGTTCAGGATAAATATTTGCATCAAAGTCAATATTATTGCACACTAAGGCGCGCTATCCCGGTCATAACTCTTACCCTGTGGTATGTCGCAAGCATCCATCTTACTTATCATGAATGAAATAGAACCGGTACCTGCCTCCCCTCTGAACAAGCTCCTGTGGATGTTTTATTTCAATGCTTTATGGCTGTTCTTGTTGCTGCCAGCCTGCTTTGTCGCGGCCTATCTTTCCTACGGCCTGGGCATCAAGAATATGCAGAATATGCCTTATCTGGTGGGGCAACTGTTTGCACAAGCCGCTTTAGGCGCAGGTATATTTTACTACCTGCTCTTGCGCAAGCGCGGCAAGACTTACCTGCTCTTCATCTTCCTGTTATTTTTTGCAGTCATGTATGTGGCTGGCGATATAGGTATGGACAAGCAACGGCAGCAAGCCAAAATCGCCATACAGTCGGCCAGGGAAGAAATGCAAAAGCTGACGACCGCCGTTCAGCAGGACAATAACAGCAAAGGTGGCAATCAGTTGTCCAGTGTCATAGAAGCGGGCTCTGCCACACCACCCAGGGCAAGCGGGCAGTATGGAGAAATCGAACGCTTACTGAAAGACATCATGATGGGCGCGGCCACTTTCAGGAATGATTATGTTCGCGAGCTCAAGGCAACTGGCTGGGAAAATATTACCGACATCAAGCGCATCAGGCAGGATAAAGACATGCTTGAAAGTAAACGTATACTTAACGCGGCCAGAGCCGTCGTCAATAAATATGAGGGCAATACTGAGAATCTGTTTGAGACCTACAGGGCCAAGATTAACGCACTCTCACTGGACGACGAGGCCAAGCGAGGCATGCTGAAGGGCTTTAACCGTAGCGCACAAAATTCAAAAAAACAGTTTGCCCAAAATTGGGCGCTAGAAAAGAAAACCATGCAGGAAGTCGAAGGAATGCTCACGGTACTGGCTGACAAAAAGAAATGGAACCTTCAGGGTGAGCAAATAATTTTCTACGATCAGGTCGTTATGGCTCAATTCGATCAACATCAACAGCGCTTGCAAAGCATCAGTAAAGAACAGGATGACATGCAGGAACGCCACATGAAGAAGAGCAGCGACGCTCTCGATAAACTGGACAATACTTTCCAAAAATAAGAAGCTGAAAATACATGAAAGTTTATCTCGACGACGAAAGAATAACCCCGGATGGATGGACGCGCACCTACTGGCCGGAAGATGCTATCGCCTTGCTAAAAACAGGTGAAGTCACTCACCTGAGCCTCGATCATGATCTGGGTGATGACGAACACGGCACAGGCTACGACGTAGTGTTATGGATAGAAGAAGCGGTCATGACGACGGGCTTTATACCGCCGCAGGAGATGTGCGTGCATTCGGCCAATTCTTCTGCCCGGCAAAAAATGGAAGCGGGCATACAGAGTATTTTGAGGCATCTGCAAAAGACCTAGTTGGTAGCAAGCAGCTTGACGGGCAGGACAAAAATCACTTTGGTCCCGAGCATTTTGACCTGCAATTTCCAGATGATCTTGATCTCTGTGCGGCCCAGGTTGCCACTGGCTGGCAGGTCTGCAGGCAGACGGAGCGTGAAATCCAGTACACCTGTGCCGTCGGCGATGTGGCTGTCCTTGAACTTTTTCGACCACAAGATTTTTGTGCTTGCGTTCTCACCGCTACGATCTTCATGGGTACAGACGACCTCCAGTGCCAAAGGGTAAGTCTCAGCAGAGCGGCGCATGCCATGCCCCAGGCCTGCAATGAAATACAAGGTGACTGGCACATCGCTGCAACCCGGATACAAGGGCTGAGTCAATTGCAATAACAAGTCACCCAGGCGCTTACGCAAGTAAACCTGCCCGCATCCATAAACCAGCAGCATGATACCCAGTGCCGGGGAAAGTATCACCAGATACTCTCCTGTGCCGCAGCTACTGGCACACGCTCTGCCTGTTAGCATGGCAAAAGCAGCACTGACAATCAGCAAGACAATGGAGGCAACGACAATCTTATGATCTGCGCTTTCAGCGTGTACATACTCACCGGTTTGGCCCTGCCTACTATGGTTGGCGACCGCTGAAAATGTGCTCACGGGCACCCCAGCGCCGCCGCTGCCTGTGCCTGTTTGAAATAGCGTGCATAGCCGCAGGCATCTTCACCGTACAAGTCTTTCTTGCTGCGGTCTGCACCAGCCAGTAGCAGGAAACTGATCACGTCCAGTCGATTGTATTGGGCAGCAATCATCAGGGGTGTAGAACCACGACCGCCATCGAAAGTCTGGTCCATGGCGACTCCGCGTTCATGCAGGAAGCGCAGGCTTTTCAGGGCGCCTTTGTAGGCGGCGTAATGGGCGGGCGTCCATACCTTGTTACCTGGACGACTCAGGTCAGCACCGGCGTCGGCCAGCATTTGCACGATCTCGATACCGTCATTGTGAATGGCGGCAAACAGGGCGCTGCGTCCTCCATTACCGTCGGCGTCCACTGGAGTCATTAAATCGACTAGCGCGCCTTTTTGCAGCAGATAACGCACTTTGGCAATGTCATTGTCATCCGCCGCCTGCATGAGCAGGCTACGCCCGCTTGCATCCCTGGCGTTGATATCGCCGCCGGCATCGAGCCTGGCTTTCAACTGCGCCAGGGTTTCGGTGGCGACATTGTCGGCTCCGGCGCTGCCCGCTCCTGCCAAGTTCCGCAGGTCATTCAGGTCGAAGATAAAAAATACCGATGCTACGACAGGAATAAAAAAGATCGCAGAAAACCAAGCCCAGCGCCTGGTCTGATTACTGTTGTCAGTTGGTGCTTTAGGCAGGCCATAAATGCGCTGCTCATGACTGCGATATTGCTTGGCGATGAGGTCGCGGGCATTGGCCTTCTCCCCCAGCCCTTGCTGTACGGGCAGCTTGAAAATCAGGTCGGTCCCAAAGATATTAAGCTGCAAGTTCCAGATCACTTCAATGTCTTTATGCTCTTGCTTGCCACTGGCGGGCATGTCTGCAGGCAGGCTGATCGCAAAATCCACGCTTTGCGCACCATGCATGACAACTTGCTCGCCAAGCGTTTGCTCCCATAGTCTCTTGGTAGTAGTGTCTTCACCGCGCCGGTCCTCGTGCTCGCAATGGATTTCTGCCTTTACCATGTAGTGACTGGCACCAGTGGCCATGCGTTGCCCGAGATGTGGATCAAAATGCAGGCGCAAGGGTAAATTCTCTATGCCGGTATGAGGCTGTTTAGCCAGAGTCAGTCGCAGTTTGCCCACACGCCAGCGGGAATAAGCCAGCCAGACCGTACCCACGATCATCAGCACACCTAGCGCGGGGAACAGCAAGACCAGATATTGCCAGTAACCATGGCCCGCCCTGTCCATCATGAAAAGGCCAGCAATTGGAAAACTGATCAAATTCCAGAACAGGGCAAACAAGCCCAGACCACCAGCGCCGGATGGTGCGGGATGTAATTCTTGCCAGTCAGACTTTCCTGTGGCACTGGCGAAGCCTGGCAGCCCTGGCGTGGTCTCCTCATCGTCATCACGCCTGAACCATATCGCCCAGATCGCCCACATGGCACCCAGGCTGACAGCCGGGAACAAGGTGGCGAAAGGGATGAGAAAAATCAGACGTTTGATGTGCAATTGCCTGTCATACGCGGCAAAGGCAGGGTCTTGCGGGTCTATCCAGAGGGTGACGCTTTGATCATTGCTGCGGGCTTGCAGCAGGCTGGCATGGGTACTGCGATTGTAGCCGTTGTAACCATCGCTGCTATCGCCGCCGACACTGATACGTTTGCTGCGATAAGTCTTGCCGTCAAACTGGTATACAAACTCGGCATCAACTGAGTAGCTGGGGCCATCTTCAGAGCGATGCTCATGCAGCTCCAGCTTGTCGATTCTGGCCTGCACCGCCACCATGTTACCGGCACGCCACCAGCCCTGCAACTGCTGGGCCATGGGTAAAACCCCACCGTACCAGCCGCCCAGACCAAACCCAACTACAAAGATCAAGGCAAATAAACTGCCACCTAATTGACTGACTATTTTTTTTGTTTTTATCATGGCTGCAATGTAGCAAACCGTTTTGCGCACTGCAATATCTGCGATGCAACACTGATGGTTACTTGCAACAGCTGGTTTTGCGTTGATAATGTCATATTGCCGTCATATTCAAGAAGTAAAAATCACCCGCTCAAATTAAAAACCAGCAGTAAAGCTGGTTTTTAATGACAAACAAGGCAAGCAATAATTATCCCAGCCAGCCTGCATACTCTATGCCGTTCTGAATCACCCCGATGACCAGTGCCTGATTTTCTGTACTTTCGCAAAAACTGGCAAGCGCCCCGGCTGGTGTAATTGCAACGCTGTTAAGCGCATTGGCCCAATAATCAAAACCTGCCTTGTCAGGTGTACGGTGCAAGACATTGTTATAGAAATTGGTGATCAGGGTCGTGGTGCTGGGGTTGCTACCATACAGTTTCTGAAACTCGGCAGAAGAGAAGAAACCTGCTGCCACCGTTGTCAGGCTGGATCCATGTTCCATATCATTGATCCAGTAACCGAGGCCAGCAAAATCAGGCTTGCGGTCAAATGCTGCCTGGTACAAACGGTAAGCCTGGCCCGCGATGCCCTTGACATCAAAAGTCACATAGTGACGATCATCAAACTTGAGTTGCTCGACATTCAACAGCGTATCGGTACCCAACTGACCGCTAGTATCCTTGACGGTGACCGTGTTGCCGGACTTGGTAATCGCATAGCGCGATGCAGTACCGCTATACAGCGCCAGGTCATTACCAGCACCACCGTCTATCGTATCATTGCCACCCGAGCCCGAGATCAGGTCATTGCCGGCGCCGCCTAACAGACTAACGCCAATGTTGCCATAAGCATGCAGGTATTCGACATTCGCATAATTGACTATCGATGCATTGAAATTGACCCAGACAGTATCAAAACCCTCGCTGGCAACTTCGATGACCTTGTCGAGGCTATTGTCGAGTACATAGTCATCGTCGCCCCTGCCGCCCATCATCAGGTCATTGCCGTCTCGGTTGTCTGCCAGCCAGTCAAAACGGTCATCACCATCACCACCTATCAGCGTGTCGTTACCGCCACCACCTTCAAGACTGTCGTTGCCTGCATCGCCATAGATAACATCATTGCCACCCATGCCACCGAGCAAATCGCTGCCGCCACCGCCCCGGATATTATTAGCCAGATCATTGCCCGCGATAATGTCAGCAGCGGCTGATCCTATGGCATTTTCATACTCGCCATAAAGCCAGCGCAAACTGACGGGGTCACCGCCATTGACGATGGTATTTGACGCATCGTAATAACTCATCGCCACCCCGACCAGGTGCGAGGCACTGACGATCTTCACGCCCATCTCAAAATAAGCGCCCTGGGTGTACATCGATAAATCAACCGTATCAACACCACCCTTGTCAAAATACGTGCGATAACCGTCGGTGCCAGCGACTATCGTATCGTCACCGCTGCCACTGGTACCCTTGCCTTCGCCATAGGCCTGCTGCAAAGCAATCACATCAAGTATCATGGGTGTAAACGCATGCAGGAATGATGAATGGTTCTGGTCATCATAAGACATGATGGAAAAATATTCCTTGTACATGTCCTTCGCACTTTTGATATTAAAACCCAGCGTATCAAAACCCAGATACTGGGTCGCGGCATAATCACTGGTGATCACAGGCACGCCGTTACTGTAAGAGCTATGCGGGTGCGACAGGCCCAAAGAATGCCCCAGTTCATGCATCAGGGTCTGGGTTGCCACCGTGGTCAGGTCCAGAGAATAATCACCACCAAAATTGGACGAAGCCTGATTCAGTTTGATGTCACCAGCCCCACACACATAGCCAAAAATCCTGTCGTCATTGGCACCTGATTTGGCGCTGTAGCTCACATTTTTCAGGTTCTGCCAGTTGATATTGATGTCCGACAAATTCGCCTGCCCTACCACTGCAGGTGTCACCAATGAATAGCCGCCATAAGTGTCATAATCCACCACGCTGGAAAACGACAGATTGGCAAACTGCGAATAGATATCCAGTATCGCACTGATGTTATTGATCTGCTTTTGCGTCCAAGGATAATCACTGCCGCCCTGCATCACATCATTGGTAAAACTGTCCGACACCGAGACACGGATATATCCAGACAAGATGTAATTAACCAGGCCGGGCGCAACCCCGTCAAAATTGAACATGGCCCGGGTAATCGGGGTCTGAGGGAAATAGGGTATGTAAGTCGCCATGGTATTTTTCTATCAGTTCGCAGTTTGAATTTGCCAGATATAAAGGGTGCACATCAACAGTGAATTCCGCTTTGACATTGTAATCTCAGCGGCTGTTTCAACGGCGGAGATACATCACCCCGCCCACACCGTATACACTATCCCATTCTGTATCTGCCCTATGACTTGCGCCTGGTTTTCTGTGCTCTCGCAAAAACTGGCGAGTGCAGCTGCGGGGGTGATCAGGCCCTTGCTGAACTGGTTGGACCAGTAATCAAAACCTGCCTGGTCTGGTGCGCGGTGCAGGACGTTTTGATAGAAGTTGGTGATCAGGGTATTGGTGCTGGGGTTGCTGCCATACAGTTGCTGGAATTCTGCTGACTGGAAAAAACCAGCGGCCACCGTGGTCAGGCTGGAGCCCTTGTCCATGTCTTTGATCCAGTAACCCAAACCGGCCAGATCAGGCTTGCGGCCAAATGCGGCCTGGTAGATGCGGTAGGCCCGGCCAGCGACGCCGTCAGTATCAAAAGCTACGACCGCATCGCTGAATTGCAGGCGCTCTACCTGGTTGATGCTGAGGGTGCCGTCGTTGCCGACATTGTCTTTCAATACCAGGTTGTTGAGCGTGCCTGTGCTGGTGTAGTTGGCGAGCTTACCGGCCAAGACCAGGGTATCAAGCCCGCTGCCGCCAGAGATGCTGTCATTGCCGCCGCCCCCGATGATGGTGTCATTACCGGCACCGCCTGAGATAGTGTCGCTGGCGCTGGTACCGGTCAGGTAATCTGGGCCTGCCGTGCCATTGATGTTGAGGCCGGGGGCAACAAAATTACCGATAGTAGAAAACTGGTAGCTGCTGGTGCCCGCATAATTATAGCCAGCCAGATCCTTGATGCTGCCATCGGGGATGCTGAGACTGTAGGTGGTGTCATAGGACAATGGGCTGTTCGTGTGTATCGTCAGCTTATTGCCAGCCAGCGTCAGGTTGGTGCTGAAGGCCGCATCAAAATCGGCAACAGTTTTGCCTGTGCCGTCCTTGAGCAGGATGTGACCAGAACCACGCGCAATCTCTTCACTGAAGGTGACCACGATATCGCTATTGATGGGTACGGACTTACCAGATTGCGTGGGCGCAAACGAGACGGCAGTTGGGGCCGTAGTATCACTCTGGCCAACTACACGGATGGAGGTATTGATGCCCATTTTCTGTAACTGCGCGGCATTATAGACGTTGACATTGCCTGCCATGTCAGCCACTTCTATGCGTGTGACATTGTAATAGCCATTCGGATTATTGCCCGCGATGGTAAATGTCTGATTGGTCGTGCCATCGACCCAGGGGTCTTTGAAACCACCGAGTACTAGACCGGCATACAGGCTGCCATCGGTTTTTACATCATGGGTCAGTGGCGGATCAGTAATGATGGAAACATAGCGCACGCCCGATTCATAATCCGTGGCAATCGCTTTCATATCTATGATCACATCACCCTTGACCAGGTTGACGACGGATGGAATATTGATGGAATTGAGTACAGGCGGCTTCACGTCGTCCTTGACCACGGCATTGCTAAGACCAATCACATAGTCAGCATTGGTAGTGCCAAGATTGCTGACCTTGACAAAAAAGCCGCCGTGATTATAGCCACCTGAATAGATGAACTTGATACCATCATCGTTATAGGTCTGGGCAATGGCGGGCGTCAGGTTATACAGTATATTGCCTGCACTGTCGGTGATCTCTATCTTGACACCGGCATAGGTAGAATCCCAGGTATTGCCACGGTAATTGTTCAGGGCATCATTCGACACGACGATGGAATAAATACCCGGCCCATCCAGGTCCAGCTCATACCAGTCTGTTGTGTCGGTGGCAGACAATTTACCAAATGAGCGTTTACCATTACCCAGCTTCTAAACAGTGCTGCGGTTAAATGAATCGATGGTGATGGTTCTTTCATCCGCATTCGAATTCAGACCGTAAACATAAGACATAAAACTGACCTTTAAAGATAAAAAATGGTGGCGGCTTCATTCAAGCCATCAAAAAAACAAAGGATGCTATTCAAGCCGGCCACACTATATAAGCGATGCCTTTTTGAATTTGCCCTATGACTTGCGCCTGGTTTTCTGTACTCTCACAAAAACTGGCGAGTGCACCGGCGGGCGTAATCAAGCCCTTGCTCAACTGGTTATTCCAGTAATCGAATCCTGCCTGATCCGGGGCGCGGTGCAACACGTTTTGATAAAAATTGGTAATCAGGGTAGTGGTGCTGGGGTTGCTGCCATACAGTTGCTTGAATTCTGCCGACTGGAAAAAACCTGCAGCCACCGTGGTCAGGCTGGAACCCTTGTCCATGTCCTTGATCCAGTAACCTAGCCCTGCCAGATCAGGCTGACGGCCAAATGCAGCCTGATAGATGCGATATGCCTGCCCGGCGACACCATCAATGTCAAAGGCAAGCGCGACATCGGCAAATTGCAAGCGTTCAACTTGCGTCACATTATCAGTGCCATCATTGCCGACATTGTCTTTAACTATAAAATTGCCCACCGTGCCAGTCAGCGTATAGTTCGCGCCTTTCCCTGAAAGTACCAGGGTATCGAGACCACTACCGCCAGCAATATTGTCATTGCCAGCGCCACCCAAGATGGTATCGTTACCTGCACCGGCTGAAATATTGTCGTTGCCGCTGGTCCCGGTTAAATAATCATTGCCAGCAGTACCATTGATATTGGCGCCAACTGAGACAGGATTGACTATCGTTGAAAAAGAATAGCCGGTGGTGCCTGCATAGCTGTTGCCAGAAAGGTCCTTGATACTGCCACCACTAATGCTGACGCTGTAAGTCGTGCCATAGGCCAGTGCGGTACTCGGGTGTATTATCAGAGTGCTGCCTGAGATACTCAGATTGGAGCTGGACGAAGCATCATAATTCGCGACGATATTGCCCGCCGCATCCTTGAGTACAATACTGCCGATGCCACGTTGTATGGCTTCGCTAAAGCCGAGGATGATGTCACTGTTGATTGGTACAGCCGTGCCGGATTGTGTGGGCATGAACGACAATACCGTTGGTGGCGTGACATCCAGCAAGGTGGTACGTGTACTTAAATTCAGCACATAATCCGCATTGCTAAAACCCAGGTTGCTCACCTTGACATAAAAATCGCCATGGCTGTATGAGCCGGTGTAGCTGAAGTTGATGTTGCCATCCAAACTGGATCTGGCGATGGCAGACTGGGTGCCAGACAACACATTGCCATTGCGGTCAGTGATTTCTATCTTCACACCGATACTGGAGCTGGTCCAGGTATTGAAAAAGTAGTTATTGCTACTATCGGTCGATACAATCAGATTAAAACTGCCAGGTCCATCCAGATCAAGTTCATACCAATCCGTTGTATCAAAAGAAGACAGCTTACCGAAAGAGTTTCTCCCCAACTGCACCCTGAATATCTGGTTCACACCACTTGAATCATAACCATAGGTTTTTTCATCTGTAAAGGAATCAACACCAACGAGATAGGCCATGCCACTGTCTTTCAGAGCTAATAATTGGAAAAGGCATATTTAGCCCAGGTTTTATTGCTTTTGCTTTGCGCAGGAACAGATGTAAGTGAATGTAATATTCTATTTCAAATTTTACATTCAAGGTGAACTGTAGGTGAACTGAAATAGTTTTCACTCATCAATTTGAAAGTACGTTGAAAGTAAGTTGAAATTAATTTGAAAGCGAGCGGAAATTTTTGTGATGCCTGCAACGGAGGGCGGCAGTATCAGTGATGAAGAGGGGGATAAGGAAAGGAAATGCTTGTATGCAGGATGCAAAGTACGGACTGCCAGCGCAGTGGCTGAACAAAAGTCCGGCAATTTTTCTTACAGCTTTGTATTGGTGAAGTCAGTCAGATAAAACGAGGGACAAGTATTCCACAAGTATTCCGTCAGCAAAAGTTGAAATGAGGGCGACGCAATTCAGGCCGCCCCACATTTCAACTGATTTCATCTAATTTCATCTACTGTCATCATATCAACCCACCCACATCGTATATACAATGCCCTGCTGTATCTGGCCCAAAACCTGAGCCTGGTTTTCTGCGCTTTCACAAAAGCTCGCGAGTGCAGCGGCAGGTGTAACCAGACCCTGGTTAATCTGGCTGGACCAGTATTCAAAACCTGCCTGGTCTGGTGCGCGGTGCAGGACGTTTTGATAGAAGTTGTTGATCAGGGTCGTGGTGCTGGGGTTGGCACCATACAGTTGCTGGAATTCTGCTGACTGCACAAAGGCAGCCGCGACAGCATTGAGGCTGGCGCCTTTATCCATGGCCTGTATCCAGTATCCCAGGCCTGCCTGATCAGGTTTGTGGCCAAATGCGGCCTGGTACAGGCGATAAGCCTGGCCAGCTACACCGTTGAGATCAAAGGCCAGTGTCACGTCGGTGAATTGCAGGCGCTCTACCAGGCCGACTGAATCAGTGCCATCATTACCCACATTATCTTTGAGGATGAAGTAGGCAGGCGTGCCAGATACCGTGTAGTTGGCCATTTTGCCGGACAAGACCAGGGTATCTAGTCCGCTGTCGCCAACAATGCTGTCACTGCCGGGGCTGGCGATGATGCGGTCATTTCCCGCACCTGCCGAGATATTGTCGTTGAGATTGCTGCCCGTCAGTACATCATTACCATCAGTGCCGTTGATGGTCAGCCCGACCTGGGCCGGATTGGATGCAGTCCAGAAGGCATACGCACTGGAGGCACTGGAACCCACATAGCTATTGCCAGCCATATCCTTGATACTGCCAGCGGGCAGGCTGATGGTGTAGTTGGTGTCAAATGCCAGCGCCGTACCGGGATGTATGCTCAGGGTATTGCCTGCAATGCTGATGCCGGGGCCAGCAGCATCAATGCTGACAGCAATATTGCCTGCACCATCCTTGAGAACAATCTTGCCCGTGCCCGCCTGTATCGCTTCGCTGAAGGTAAATATCAGGTCACCATTGACCTGCACTACATTGCCTGTGGCTGCCGGGGTAAATGAGAGCACGGTCGGTGGCGCCGTGTCTGCTGTCGCCAGCACGCTGATGGTGGTGTTAACCCCCATGGCCTTGAGTTGTGCCGCTTCATAGGTGGTGCTATTGCCCGCATTGTCTATCACCTGCACGCGCAGTACATGATAATCGCCGGGTTTGTTATTGCTGGCGATGGTATAGGTCTGGCTGGATAGGCCGTCTGACCAGCTGTCATCCTGCCCATCAATCACAAAGGCACTCAGGGTGCCGCCATGTATCTTGACATCATAGGCGATGAAATTATCGAGCTCTATCATGACGCTGGCAACACCCGAACCGACGTCGGTCGCACCAGCCCTTATAAATAACGGCGCATTGCCATTCGCCAGGTTGATGCTGGCCGGGATGATCAGGGAATTCAGAACGGGCGGCGTGGTATCGATAGCTGCCTGGATGATATTCAAACCGGATTTGAGACCGGATGCATGACGTACGCCGAGGGTATCAAAATTATCTACATTAGCCATTTTGCTGACCTTCATTAAAGGCTTCAATTAAAGGGTGGATTCATTTAGAAGTGCAAACGCATCTTGAAATCAGTAACCTGCCTGCGCTCGCCGTGTTTCATGTCTGTTGCAAGCATCACTATTGCATTTAAGTTACGTTTAAATTGTAGTTAAGTTGTAACTGAGTTGTAGCTGAGTTGTACCAAGTTGCGCCGGAGAAAAACTGGCCCATGCAAAAATTGTGGGAGCGAAAAATGACACCCTGTACTCGCGTTTCATGAATCGGCCAATATGGATTTTTATGTACGCAGCATTCTAATACGATATTGCATTATCTTTAATCATTTGTGATTATAGCAATATCTTATTAAGTTCCAGAAACTGTGTTACTCAACACTTTTTGCCCTGGCAAGCAGATGCTGGATGCAAAAATTCATGTTTCAGATACGGCGACCCAGCGCACAAGACGCACAAAAGCATAAAGCCAGTGCTGATCTCACAGCACTGGCTTCATGTTTGATACTCACTTCTTCAACAACAAGATGTCTTACATGCTTGTTACCCGGCTCATCCCAGCCATTCGGTATAGACCACACCGTTCTGTATCTGCCCTATGACCTGTGCCTGGTTTTCTGCACTTTCACAAAAACTGGCGAGCGCGCCTGCGGGTGAAATCATTTCCTTGTTGAGCTGGTTGGACCAGTAATCAAAACCGGCCTGGTCAGGTGCGCGGTGCAGCACATTCTGGTAAAAATTATTGATTAAAGTGCTTATGCTGGGATTACTGCCATACAGTTGCTTAAATTCTGCTGACTGGAAAAACCCTGCAGCTACCGTAGTCAGGCTGGAACCCTTGTCCATATCCTTGATCCAGTATCCCAAGCCAGCCAGATCAGGTTTGCGGCCAAATGCAGCTTGATAAATGCGGTATGCCTGGCCTGCGACCCCGTTCACATCGAAGGCAACTGTCACATCTGCAAACTGTAGTCGTTCTACTTGCCCTGCTGTGTCGGTACCATCTTTTCCGAAATTATCTTTCACGACAAGAGATGTGGCGTTTCCAGAAATCGTATAGTTTGCCATTTTTCCAGTATAGACCAGTGTATCAAGGCCATTACCCCCTGTAATAATGTCGTCTCCACCACCGGCAATGATGATGTCATTACCCGAACCTGCAAGAAAAACATCATTTAAACTACTACCTGTCAGATAGTCATTTCCCTCAGTGCCATTGACGTTCTTGCCTACGGCAGACGGATTCGGTATTGTCCAAAAAGTGAAGTCGCTCGATCCGGCATAGAAATTAGCATTCAGATCCCAAATCGCCCCCTTGGGGATGCTAAGTGTATATTTAGCATCATATGCAAGCGTGACCATGTAAGGAATGACGAGCTTGTTCTGATCCATTATGCTCATATTACGATTGTTGATTGCGTCGAAACTGGCGACAACTTTTCCTGTTTCATCTTTTATCGTGATGATGCCGTAGCCTAAAACGACAGCTTCATTAAAGGTAACAACAAGTTCATCCCTGATGGGCATGGGCTTACCCAGCTGCGTTGGAGAGAACGAGACAACAGTGGGTGGGACATCATCAATTGCGCCATACACTTTGATTTTCGTGTTCACCCGAAATAGTGCTTGAAGAAGCAAAGAGTTATAACTCGTTACGTTCCCGTCATAGTCCGTAATATCGACACGTACTACATTGTAGGTACCATTTTTACTGGTGCGGTCTATCGAAAAAGTTTGCGTCGAAGCTCCATCCTTCCACGAATCGTTTGCACCGGTTAAAGTCAGGGTATTACTGGTGCCACCATTGTTTTTTAAATCGTAGGTGATGGGGGCATCAAGGACAATGGCAAAGCTACGGATTCCTGATATGTCATCTTTGGCATAGGTAGTAATTTTTAGCTGACCATCATTTTTTGACAAATCCAGCGTATCTGGAATCTCTATCGATTGCAGAGTTGGTCCCATGATGTCGGTTGTCTTACCAAACTTGTTCAGAAACAGCATGTAGTCAGCTTCTGGATTACCTTGATTTGTGACCTTGACAAAGTAGTCTGTGTAGTTGGCCTGACCGGTATAGTGAAAATTGATGGTGGTTTCAAAAATCTCGGTATTAACAGCAGACGAAGCACCGGAGACAGGATTACCGTTACGGTCCGTGATTTCTATTTTTACTCCGCTATTGGACTTAGCCCAGGGGCGTCCCAAACTGTTAACGCTATCGGTAGACAAGTTCAGTATATAGTCAGCTGGGCCATCGAGCTCCAGGGCATACCAATCAACCAAGTCCGATGAAGACAATTTACCAAATGACTTCTTGCTTAGTTTTACTTTAAAAGTTGTATTGGGTTCGCTAGAATCATAGCCATAAGTTTTTTCATCAGTATGAGATTCGTTCCCAATAATGTATGCCATGAAACACGCTTTCAAATAGAGTAAAAATTTTGCTGATGGCCTGGATCAGATGCTAAATTCCATATCGGCACCAGTCTCCATCCTGATAGTGGATTGAAGTTTTCCTGATACCTGCGAACATAGGCAAAAAAGGACGAGAATTGTAACAATTTTTCAATTGTCCCAGTAATTTTTCTAGTGCCTCGCCTATCCTCACAAGCAAGAGGGACAAATATCACACTAACAAGGCTTGCGTCCTGGACAGGTTGACCTCGCCAAAGCTTTGCGTCAGGGCAAAAAAAAGGGCGGCATAGCAGCCGCCCCATTTCATTGTTCACTACACATGGCCTCCGCTTGATCCATCGAGCGGAGACTCCAGGCTAATCAATCAACTAACCCAGCCATTCGGTATAGACCACACCGTTCTGTATCTGCCCTATGACCTGTGCCTGGTTTTCTGCGCTTTCACAAAAACTGGCGAGCGCGCCTGCGGGTGAAATCATGCCCTTGTTGAGCTGGTTGGACCAGTAATCAAAACCGGCCTGGTCGGGCGCGCGGTGCAGCACATTCTGGTAAAAATTATTGATCAGTGTCGTCGTGCTGGGGAAGCTGCCATACAGCTTCTGGAACTCTGCCGACTGAAAAAATCCTGCGGCGACTTGCGTCAGGCTGACGCCGTGATCCATCCTGTCTATCCAGTAACCAAGACCAGCAAGGTCAGGCTTGCGGCCAAATGCTGCCTGGTAGAGACGATACGCTTGCCCGGCTGCGCCGTTGATATCAAAGGCCAGTGCAGAATCAGTAAAGATCAGGCGCTCTACTTGTGCGACCGAATCCGTGCCATCCTTGCCTACCGTATCTTTGACGGTAAAGCTGGTGGTCGTGCCATTGATCGCATAGTCACCGAGCTTGCCCGCCAACACCAAAAAGTCGAGGCCGGCGCCACCGTCTATCACATCATTGCCGGCACTGCTGATGATGGTGTCATTGCCAGCGCCTGCGGTAATATTATCGTCACCCACCGTGCCTTGCAAATAATCATTGCCGCTGGTGCCATAGATATTCTTGCCGGGCACAGAAAGGTTCAGGCCCAGTATATAGTCGGTAGCTGCATACGACAGATTGCTGACGCGCACAAAAAAGTCACCGTGTGAATATCCACCCGTGTAATTGAAGACGATGCTGCCATCTGTCGTCAGGCTGGCATAGCTGGTGTCAAGACCAGCCAGCGGGTTACCTGCGCTGTCGGTAATCTTGACTTCAATACCGCTATAGGTTTCGCGCCATTCATTGGTCGCACTATAGTTATTGACGACATCGGTAGAGACCACCAGCGTATAAGTACCGGGGCCATCGAGGTTGAGCTGATACCAGTCTGTGAGGTCAGTGGCCGACAATTTGCCGAACGACACTTTGCCCAGGTTGACCTGGAAATTGGCGCTCAGAGAACTGGAATCATAACCTTTGGTTCTCTCATCATATAGACCATCATCGCCATAAATATAGGCCATATTTCACTCCTTACTCTTTCATGACATACGCAAAAACGCGCTTGAGTCTTGCAGCTTTAACGCAATAGCGGCATCATTGGATGACAAGAATGTCAAAAAAGTTTAAGCATGAAAAAATCAAGTATGGAAACCTGCTCATGAAGAACCCTACAGAAATCACCGTCGCCACTTTCAATAAACTGGCGCAGCGCTACCAGGACAAGTATATGAACCTGGAAGATTATGACGATACCTATGCGCTGTTTTGCAAGAATTTGGTTTCCAGCAATGCGCGTGTACTGGAACTGGCTTGCGGGCCAGGCAATGTGACGCGTGCCCTGCTGGCGCGCCTGCCTGATTTGCAAATCTTAGCCACCGATCTGGCACCACAAATGGTAGAACTGGCGCGTATCAATAATCCTACGGCGCAATTCGCCGTCATGGATTGCCGTAATGTAGCTGGACAGGGTAAAAATTTTGATGCGCTGGTCTGCGCCTTTGGCCTGCCCTATTTGTCACGGGCTGAAGCTGCCAGTCTTATCGCTGATGCCGTCAGCATACTCAATCCTGGTGGCTTGCTCTATCTCAGCGCCATGGAGGCAGAAGAGTCACGCTCAGGCTGGCAGACTTCCAGCACAGGTGACCAGGTCTATATCCACTATCATGATGAGCAACATTTGCACACGGCATTGGGCCTGCATGGCTTTGACATCATCGATATCAAACGCAAACCCGGGCCTGCACAAAGCAACATGGCGAGCACGGATTTATTTATCCTGGCCCGCCTGAAAACTGCCTGATCATTGTATTGTGTTAGCCCGCCAATTGGCGGGCTAACACAACTGCAACTTATTTCAAGAACGCTTTGACCTCTGCCTGAAACTGCTCAGGCTGGTCCCACATGATGAAGTGCGCACTGGCAGTGATGCGCTTGAGCTGCACGTCTTTGATGCTGGCATAAGCCATCTTGTAAAAACCATCCATCTGCTCTGGCGTCACCGGCGCACCACTTGGTACGACGTACAAGACCGAGGTCGGCACGGCAATGTTTTTCAGCTCAGGTGTCAGGTCAGTCGTGATCAACTCATGATAAGCGCGGGCAGAAACATCCTGGTCGCTCTTGAGTGCATCATCCAGCCCTGCAGGACGCATGGCCGTGTTACTGATCATGCTGTTGATGGTTGCCGTGGTTCTTTGCGCACGCGCTTCTGGTGCAGCTCCACGCATCTTGGCCAGCATATCGTCTGCCATGGGTTTGATGCTTTGCGGTGTCGTTCCCGGTGGGCCAAACATTACGCCCAGAAACGGGAACATATCAACGATCATCAGCTTGCTGATGGATTGCGGATGCCGCGCCGCCAACATCATGCCTATCGTGCCACCCATGGAATGCCCGATCAACACAGGCTTTTGCAAACCATGCGGCACTAGCTGGGCAATGTAGCGGGCGATTTCTTCCGCCACTGGTGCCGCCACTGCGCCCTCGGTATTGCCACCCGCAGGCACACCGGCAAAGCCCGATACCTGCACCAGATGATACCGGTAGCCAGGCACTGCCTTGACCATCTCCGCCCACACCTTGGGGGAAGAACTCAGGCCAGGCACGAGGATCACATCGCTACCCTCGCCTTCTACTCTGACACTGATACGGTCTGAGCTAAAAGCTGCAGCCCAGGCAGCGACAGGGCTCAATGCAGCACAACTGAGTGCCAGGATGGTTTTAAGCAAGTGACGACGGAGTTTCATATAAAATCCTTCTGTTAATATTCTGCTAGCATACTACACTCTGATGTAACTTCCGCAAGAGTTCAACCATGCAAGAAAATACCCTGCAAGATGCCATCACCACTCAGCTCAATCTCTGGCTGGCGAAGACCAACAACGCTGACTGGGAAGAGCTCGTCGCCACCCATGCACCGCAACTACCTCACTTGCTGGCAGCGCGCTTTGACTATGACGTGCGCCAGGGCGGCTTTGCGCAGTTTCTCTACAATATGAACGGGCACTTACTGGCGCAGATTGAAGACATGCTGATTGCCGCCAATGCCCACGTCGCCCATGATTTTTACGTACAGGCCATCAGCCTGTGTCTGAAAAACAAAGCGGAATACCAGCGCTTTTTAGCCAGCAACTATACCGATGCCAATGCGCTCAAAGACGAGCTGCATCTGCTCAGCATCGCTTATCTTGGCAAGAAAGTGGATTTCCAGACCGAGGCGCATGCTTTTCTGGTGAGTGGTTTGCCCGCTTAAGTTCTGATAATGATTGCCCCTAACCCGCATACCCAGTGATAAAACAAGCATAAAAATGCTTGAGCAAAGGCTGATCCTGGCACTTCATCATGCCGCCAATTTTATCCAGCCGCGCCTGTTCTGGCACATGCGCAGGGTCTGCTATATACAGGATGCCGTGATGCTCGGAAAACGGCACATGCAAGGCATAGGGAAAATACACATACACCGGCTTGCCATCGTCGGCGTAACAGTCATCTGTTTTCTTGCAATTCCCTGGCAAATTACTACTGAGTTCAGCAACTTCCTTTTCATAATGCCCTTGAAAAATCCAGGCATCAACATGCTCTGCCAAAGAAGTTGTGGGCACATAAAACCAGGCAGCCCAGCATACTGTGAGCAGCGTAATCAATGCCCATGACCAACCGGCCAGCGGGCCATCGAAAGAATGCCGGAAAAACTTCAAGGCGCGGTAACTGGCATACAGCCCCAGACCAAACATCAGCATCAATACCAGAAGAAAAATAGCCAGATGCATTTGTACGTACAGTGCCGAGAAACCCAATACGGCAGCGGCAAAAATGAACGGGGATTTTGGTAAAGGTCTTTTTTCAGTAAGCAGTGTCATCAAGGGTAATCCTTGTAGATACGATATCGACGGGCAATTAACCCTGCACCATCATCTTCGCAAACCTGGCACGCAACTCGTCATAAGAAACATCTTCTTTGCGACTTGCCAGCAACCAGACATGGCCAAATGGATCGATCAGGGTACCGCGCCTGTCGCCGTCAAACTGATCAGCAACAGGCATCGCAGCCTTCGCCCCCAGCTCCACGGCGCGGCCGAATACAGCATCTACATCATCAACATACAAGTGTATGGATACCGACGACCCACCCAGCGACTGCGGGCCGCGATAGCCCATATCCGGGAACTCGTCTGCCAGCATCAACAGCGCATCTCCTATGCTGATTTCTGCATGCATGATCTTGCCATTGCCATCGTCCAGGCGTACCAGTTCATTGGCTGCAAATGCCGCCGCATAAAATTCAAGCGCAGCAGCAGCGCCCTTTATGATGAGATAAGGTGTGGCGCCACGATAAGCAGGCGGTATAGCAATATTTGACATGAGGATGTACCCATCTAAGGTGTAAGGTAAGAGAAGACTGCCTTCAACAACAAATCAGTTCATCATGATATGCCGTGAACAGCAGGCATGCAGAGACTATTGCCGCCTCAGAAGCCGAAATGTCAGCATCTTGGGTATTTTCATTTTATCAATCATTTGCATAACTGGGTAAATTAAGGGGTAGATTAAGGGCTAAACTCACTGTACGCATGACGATCAGTTGCCCCGCACCTGAAACCTGCATGAGGATGCCGGTACGCCACTTGATCACCACGACATGACGGGGTTAATATTGTGAGGCTTGACACTGACTATCAGCGCTCACCAAACGGAAATCAATATGCGATGGTTTTCAAAGACCGATCTCGGCATTACCTTCGCCAAGGATTGCCATGTACTCCTGTATGGCGTGTTCTTCGATTTCAACAAGGCCACGCTCAAGTCTGAGTCCGACAGTCTGCTGGGCAAAGTCGCAGCCATGCTCAAGACCGATACCAGCATCAAGGCCGATGTAGAAGGTCATACCGACAGTGTCGGTGGCGACGACTACAACCTCAAACTCTCCGACGCCCGCGCCGCGAGTGTGCGTAACTGGCTGGTGCAGCATGGTATCGATGCTGCGCATTTGACTTCCAAAGGCTATGGCAAGTCACGTCCTTTTGCAGACAACAACACAGACTCAGGCCGTGCACGTAAGCTGGCGAAATTGAGCTGCAAACCTTGACAAGTCACGATCAATATTTTCACAAAAAAATTTACACATGACCAAGCTGCTGAGTGAAACCAGAAATCTCAACATCCGATGCGACTTGCCTGCAGAAATTTGGGACAGGGTTCCAGATGTTTATGCACTCATGGAAGGATGGCTGGGCTTTGGAGATGGCATCAATGGAGAGAATGGTATACCGTACTGGTTTGGATTTGATGAAGAAGAAGCGCACATTTCAGCTTTAGTAGAGCCTGGCGGTTTGCAGTTTTTTGTCACGAATATGGATGAAGAAAAATGGAATTGGTGGCTTTCCAATTTAAAGTTGCAAGCAACAAAAATACTTGGATTCAGGGTTGGCGAAATCGAATTGGGTGAAGTCAATTCTGAGATTGAATGGATAGTCGCGTAGGTACGATTAGCGCAGCGTAATCGTACGCATGTCAATCCTGACAACTACAGAAATGCACCTGATTGCAAAGCCTTCATCTACTGGGAAACGATGCGTTTAAAATATGTTTTTGCGAGAAAAAACAAACCCAAAAAACCTGAATCCGTGGCTGACATGCGTACGATTACGCTTTCGCTAATCGTACCTACGAGCTAACGGGCAATTTTGTTTGCTTTAAAAATGAATGACACTTTCCTGAGTCAGAAAACAATGACAATTGACCTTCCCGACGATGCAGTTTGTGAAGATTGTGGCGGTACTGTCGAAGTGCGGCGTGAAGGAAGCATACAGGGTGTATTTTGCACGCGCTGTGACTGGGCAGTTGTGACTACGTATCTGCCAGAAATTCTTCGTGATGAAACTTTGTATGAAATCAGTGTTACTTCGGGCGATTACACTAACAAAGAACACATCAGGGCAATTGCAAAATTGAATGGTGTAAATTTTCTTGATGCCCGACAATTATTGCAGACACAATCCAATTTCAAATTATACAAAGGAGCTGCATCCCGTGTTGAAGAAATCAGGGTCGCATTTGAGCTGGTTGGCATTCAATATGAAATCAGGCCGCCATTTCCTTGGTAGTGATTTATTTTTCTCTCAGACTGTTTGCAAAGAGAGCTTATTGGATATGGTGTAGGAGCGGATTCAGCCCAGGTAGGTACGACTAGCGCAGCGTAATCGTACGCATGCCAATCCTGACAACAACAGAAATACACCTGATTGCAAAGCCTTCATCTACTGGGAAACGATGCGTTTAAAATATGTTTTTGCGAGAAAAAACAAACCCAAAAAACCTGAATCCGTAGCTGACATGCGTACGATTACGCTTTGCTAATCGTACCTACACACCCTTCTCTGCTTGCAGACATTAGCATCGCGCAGCCCTTTTGCGTCAATGTCACCAGCCCGTTCACACCACCGTCGCAACTGATCAATCCTTCTGCACAGGCATCTTCCCATATACATAATCTTGGACAAGTACTGTGCCAGGCCTCAATGACTTCAGTATAACTGCGAGGCCGCTGCTGTATCCATTCCAGCATTTGGAGAGTAAGGCTGGTGTGAGCGTCGGGCATGATATTTCCCCCCCTGAGTTCAGATCAGATCAAATGCAACATCCCTGCACCTGCCCCGGCAGCGATCAGGATGACCGGGTTCAGTTTGCTGCGCAGGACGATGATGGCTGTCAGTGCGGTAATCAAGTCGGTGCGCCAGCTTGCGGTGTCGAGTTGTGTGAACAGGCAGGCGGTGGCCAGCAGGAAACCGATCGAGATAGGGGCAAAGGTGTCGCGTACGGCGGCGGTCAGGCGCTGGTTGTAGTTGGAGGTATCCAGGCTGATGACGGATAAGGTCAATATTGTCGAAGGGATGATCACCGCCAGCGTAGTCAGTATCGCGCCTGTCCAGCCAGCGATGAGCCAGCCTACCAGAGAGATAAACAAGAGATTGGGGCCGGGCGCTGCCTGGGCAATGGCATAGGCAGAGGCGAACTGGGCGCTGGTGACCCAGTGTTTTTCAGTGACAACAAAATGGCTGATGTCGGGTGCCATCATCACTAGCCCGCCGCCAACTGCCATCATCGACAGGATGGACAGATGCAGGCACAGGTCTAGCATGGGGGATTCGTCATTCATTTTTGTCTTTCAGAAAATAAGCTGCCACGCTGCCTGGCAAGGCCAGCAATACGAAAACAATAATCAGGCGAAACTTGAGCAGAGCCAGCCCGGCAAAGGCCAGCACCATCAATACCACCTGCAAACTGATCCTGCTGTTGAACAGCCTGTTTTTGTCTGGCCCTGCACTCTGAGCATTTTTTCCAAACAAGGACATTGCCATCTTGATCGCTGTTGACAACACCAGACCCGCCGCCACGGCTGTCATACCTGTCAATGCATCCTGCACCACGGCCAGTTTGCCAAAGCGCTGGTAGGCAACGCCGAGCGCGATCACCAGCAAAAAAGGGGCGATGATCAGGCCAGCCATGGCGGCCAGCGCACCTGGGATACCGGCATAGCGCTTGCCTATCATCAAGGCGACATTGCATATCGTGGGGCCGGGCAAGACCTGGCTCAAGGCCAGGTAGCGGGCGAATTCTTCTGCGGTGAGCCAGCGGTATTGCTCGACCAATGCCCGGTAGGCAAAGGGCATGACGCCGCCAAAACCTGTCATCGCTATTTTTGAAAACACCAGGAACAGGCGCCAGGAAGTGATGCTGGCAGTGTCATTAACGGCCAGGCCTGGCAATGGCAGATTTAACATGGGGCACTCATCAGAAACGGTAAGAAATATTTACTGCAAGAACATCTTCTTACCTGGGCAATTAAAAGTACAATGAATTTATTTAGACGATTGATTCATTTTTCTTATGAAAATCGATATTCTCGGTGTACAGGCTTTTGTGGCCATTGCTGACCATGGCAGTTTTAACAAGGCGGCTGATGTGCTGTTTGTCACGCAGACGGCGGTAACGCAGCGGCTGCGCAATCTGGAGATTTTTTTGGGCGTGACCTTGCTCGAAAGAACCACCCGCTCCATCGCCCTGACCAGGACCGGGCAAGACTTTTTGCCGCAAGCAAGAAGGTTATTGCAAGAACTGTCCGCCGCCCTGACCGAGATACGCGAAACCGGCAAGGCCCTGCGCGGTGATGTGTCGATTGCCTGCATACCAACAGCGGGGGTGCGCTACCTGCCGCAAGTCATCCGTGAATATTCAGCGCTTTTCCCTGACAACCGTATCAAGATACTCGACCATGCATCAGTCGGTGTGGCAGAGGCCGTGTTGCGGCGCGAGGCTGAATTTGGTATCAACCTGGCTGGACCTAACCATCCTGAACTGAGCACCACGCCTTTGCTGGAAGACCGCTTCGTGCTGGTCTGCCGTGATGATCATGCACTGGCCAGACGCAAAAGCCTGTCGTGGGCACAATTGCAGCCCTACCCGCTGATTTTTGCCGGACAGGCCAGCGGCAACCGCGCCCTGCTTGATGGTTACCTGGGCGCAGAGAATATGCATGGTGGCCGGAGTGCGCAAGATGGGCAGGCCGGTTTAAGCCTGCAGATACATTATGAGGTACAGCGCAACTCCACCGCACTGGGCCTGGTCGATGCGGGTATTGCTGCCGCCATCGTGCCCAATCTCGCCATGCAAAAAGCCAACTACCCGCGCCTGCGCGTGATCAGGCTGCAAGACCCTGTGATTTCGCGAACCCTGGTGCTGGTGGCCCGCAAGGCCGCCCGCTTGTCACCGGCGGCGCAGTTGTTATATGACATGATCAGGGATAGTCGGATGGTTAAATAAGGGAGCGAGGGAGCGTGGCATGGTCACAGGCATGCTGGGTGCATCGTCAGGTTGATTTTTTCAAGACAGCTTCAGTTTCATCCCGGTATCCCATCATGCATAGTCCCGCCAGAAAAAATGGCAGCAACCACCAGACTGAAGCGTGGGCCAGATCTGCCCAGCGACTACCATATGACCACCATGTCTCGTCAGCGATATACACAGAATTAACCTTGCTTGACCAGGATGGATAATAGACAGGGGAACCGCCACGAAAAAACTCAAAAACATAAGCATCTACAGGTGGCTTGCCAAATTCGCTGATCAATTCTTCGGAAAACGGCGCTGTCTTATATGAAAAACCTATGCCTTGCAGGTCTGGCCTGACACGTGCCCAGTCATCAAAGTCTTGAGCAGTCGGCATGCGCGCATGCTGCTCCCGAAAGCGCTGTACGTACTCTTTGGCAACGGCAATTTCAGTTTCATAACGTCCATTCAAGGCCTTGTGTTGTTCACTAGGCACCAGGGCAAGATACAAGCTGAAAAACAATCCTGGCAACCCCGCCAGCACAAATACCACTGCCATCAAAAAATTAAGCGCACGCATGAATCAATTACTCGCAATCATACAATTTTACTGTAAAAACCAGACTGTATCATGCAGACAGTATTTATTCCGGCTGCACTTTCCTGATATCAGTAATAAGCAAAAACACAAAGCCCGTCTCAAACGGCACGCGGTAAATACCCTTGGTCTTGAGCAGGTAATTGGCCACGGTCGCCATTTCCCATCCATCTGACAATTGCGCAACCCAGCTGCGTTGCATCAGCTTGCTGAACTGGTGTTTTGCACCCAGGCTCCTGAGCACATCCATGCGTTTGTACAAGGCCGGGGTAATCGTCGAATTACCCCAGCTCCATAGCCAGGTTTTGCTGCGATCAGAATAAGAGCCGACAAACTCGATTCTGGCACTGAGCTTCTGCACACCCCCATCTGAGAATGTCAGTTCACCTGTTACCTGATCAAGGTCCCAATGTTCATAGCTGGAAATTTGATAATCGTCATCAAGCGCTTTTTGGGTGGCTACTGAATAGTCTGCACTGGCGCTCAGAACTTGCTCCCAGCCTTGCTGGCGGGCCTGGGCGTTGCCAGTCAACAGCATTAACACAATACTGATCAGCGATATCAGAGAGAGGGCGGGCATGCTCCATGCATTTGCAGATGTTTTGCAGCCACGCCCCATCTTTCGCCCTCACAGTCAACAGAAATTAACTCAGTATCACGCCGCCAATAACCAATAAGCCCAGGCCCAGAATATAAAATTTGAGAAAATGGCTAAACAGGCCATGCCGCTTCGCCAGTAAAAAAACATAACCCGGAATAAACAAGGCCACAAAAGCCTTGCCTGCATTAAACTTGAACAGCATCAAGCTAAGATAAAGCTGGGCAAGAAAAGCGATGGCCATTCCAGATAACAGCGTGCAAACGCCAAGATTATGCATGACTATCCTGATGTTATTTTAATACTTCAATGTATCACGGAAACCATCAAAAACAAATGGCATTCAACATTACGCTGTGATATTCACCCGTGCTATGTGCTTGCGCAAATATGCAGCCTGCTGCTCATTGAATTGAATACCATCAAGCCAGATATTCTTCAATGAGACCAGCGCCTCCAGTTTGGGTATCAGTTCAGCTGCGTCAAAACCTGGCGCATCATCAAAATTGCCCATTGACAGGTACTCCAGGTGTGGCAGTTGTGCGAGTAGATCAAGATCATCAAGCTCGATTTTCGTTGCCCATAAATCCAGCGACCTGAGCTGTGTCATGCGACACAGGTGCACGAGCCCCTTGCCTGTGATTTTTGTATTGCCGAGGTCCAGCGTGTGAATCTGCTTGCTGGCACTCAGACTCGCGGCCATGGCATCATTAAATGCTGTTCTTTCCATATCCAGCGCAAGCAGATGCGGGTGGGCCAGCATCGCAGCAATCAGGCGTGGCGACAGATCTGCACCTTGCATGCCCAGCTCTTTGAGTGCCGGAGCCTGCAGGATGCTTGCTACATCGTTCTCAGACATGCCAAGATTCGCCCGCACAATCTCCAGATCAGGGGCTGTGGCAAAGCTGTCCATCCTGTCCGGCCCCTTGATATTGAGTATGTCCAGCACACGCAAACCCGGGGTGTTGATGACATGGCGCATGGCCTTGCGTGTGACATCGCACCACAACCAGAGCTTTTCTACTGATTCCAATGTTGGCAAAGCCTGCGCCAGTTTGTCGGTCAGCGTGGGCATTTTGGAGAGCTGGAGTTCATGTATCGCCCCTTTGGCACGCAGGTTTTTGATGTCAGCGGGGGTGATCTTGCCGCTTAGCACAGCATCATTTTTTTGATCTTCATTTTTTGTCATTGATGTATTTCATTCTCTTTATTTTCTCTTTATTTATGTCACCATCTTCATGACGATTCCATCCCCAGCAACCTCGCCCCCGCCCCCTCTTCTGACAAGGTATCCAGCGGGTTACGCAACTTGCAGGCCTTGATAGACAGGCAGCCGCAGCCTATGCAATCGCCCAGTTGTTCACGCAATTCCATGAGCTGATGGATGCGTTCATCGAGCTCTGCCTTCCAGCGTTTTGACAACCTGGCCCAGTCGGCCACGGTGGGTGTGCGGCCTTCAGGTAATTCTGCCAGGGCGGCTTGTATGGATGCGAGCGAAATGCCCAGGCGCTGCGCGACCTTGATGACGGCGATGCGGCGCAACACATCGCGTGCGTAACGACGCTGGTTGCCTGTATTGCGCTGGCTGTGTATGAGCCCCCTGGCTTCATAGAAGTGAATGGCTGACACAGCGACACCACTGCGTGCCGCCACCTCACCGACAGCCAGCGGTTTGCCTATATCTTGCGGATTGATTTTTGCCATGCAAATTCTCCTTGACCTCAAGCTAAGTTGAGGTTTTACACTAGTCTTCGCCTGGTTTCAAGCTAACATTTGGAGAAATAAAGATGCCGCCAGAAAATCAAGTTGAACAGAACCACAACGGACAATATCACACCGAACACAATCTTCAACTCGTGCGCCGCCTGTATGAAGACTGCTTCAATACCGGCAATCTTGATCGTGTGCCACAGATGATCGCCACTGATTTTGTCAGCAACCGTGGTGAGCATGGTCAAGTGGAATTTGCCGCCAATATCGCGGGCTTGCGCAAGGCTTTTCCTGATGTGTGCTTTGTCGTTGATGATATCTTTGGCGCAGCAGACCGGGTGGCAGTCAGGTGGAGCTTCAGCGCCACTCACAGTGGGCCTTTTGCAGGATTCCCCGCTACAGGCAAGGCAGTAAGGCAGCAGGGCAATGTGATTTACAGGATCAGGGATGGCAAGATCGCCCAGGCCTGGGTGCAGATAGACAGGCTGGGTTTGATACAGCAATTGGAACTTAATGCATAGCGCCAGAAAGCAAGATAGTTTTACCTTGCGCCTGTGGCATCTGGCTCAGCAAAGCTTTGGCAACCGCAGTTGCCGCAATGGGCCGGTAATTGGCAGGGACCAGAAAACCGATTGCCTTGCTGATCGCCAGGCCCAGCTTTTCTCCGCGCCGCTCTGGCTGCCCCAGCACTGCCCTGTCGCCAACCAGTAGCGAAGGTCGGGCAAAGACCATGCCTTCAAACGCCATTTTTTCCAGCGCGTTTTCGAGCTCACCTTTGACGCGGTTATAGAAGACGCTGGAATTCGCGTCAGCCCCCATCGCACTGACCAGCCCGAGCTTCTTGAAGCCCGCAGCCTGCGCCGCCCTGGCGACAGCCAGATTGGCATCGTAGTCTATGGCACGAAAAGCCTGCTGGCTGCCGGCGACCTTGATGGTCGTACCCAGCGCCAGATACACTTCGTCGGCCTGCGGTAAAACTGGCAGACTGGCGAAATTGACGATATGTGCCCGCAGCTTGGGATGCTGCACCGTCGGTGGCCTGCGGCCAAGGCTGTGTACTTCAGCCACGGTATCATCAGCCAGAAGGCCAGCAAGAATTTCTTTACCCACCATGCCGGTGGCCCCGGCGATGATGACGGTTCGCTTTGCCATGTCTGATACTCCTTGATGAAATGCTCAGTGAATTAATTTCATGTCCAGCTTTTGTCAGCGCTTCGTGGATGCTGCTATCCTGATCATAGCCGAACTTAGCTTGCGCGAGGCATATCAGAACTTAAAACTGCCGGATTTGCATAAGCATGCTACCTCGCATACTGCTTCCCTTGATAGCTGCCTGGTATCGGCATCAATAACCTTACAACGTCCGGCAATGCCCCAATCATCAGAGAAAGGTGTCCAATGGCTGCAAATATCCATCCCACCGCCCATCCCTATTACGAATCGCACCGCGCCGCAATGGAGTCGGCAATGCGCCAGCGCCTTGATCTTGCCGGAACAATGTTGCGTGAACAAGCGCAACTGTCGGACATCGATGCGGTCAGGCAAGAGGTGATGAGCGAGTTCGACATCGTGCTCACCCAGATGCCGTATGTCGGTGGCGCAGCAAGCCGCATGAGCGATTTCTTCATGCGCCTGCTGGGTTTTATGGCCATCAGCCGGGTGTTGCGGCGACATGGCGTGGCGCTGTCTGTTATTGGCGACATCGAGCGCGAAACCTATCAGGCACAATTACTGAGCTTGCCAGAAGCAGAACGCCTCGCGTCAGGCGATCAGTTCATGTCGGCAGAAAACCAGACTTTGCTGCGCGAGCAGGCGGCACAACGCGCAACAGCAAGCCATCAGCAAGAATTCCCACAGGATTTTGTGTATGAGTTTGTCGAGCCAGGCCCGGGCGACAAGTTTGAATTTGGCATCAACTACAAGGCCTGTGGCTTTTGCAAATTCGCCGCCAGCCATGGCGATAAAGAAGTTTTACCAAACATTTGCGGGCTCGATTTCGTCGCCTATGCAGCACGGGGCATACAGCTGGAAAGAACGCAAACCCTGGCGGGTGGGGCTAGTCACTGTGATTTTCGCTTCTCAAAACTGTCGGCTGACTGAGACAGTTACAGCTCACTGGTAGGGTGCGTCTTGACGCACCAACCCGGCAACTTTAGAAAGAGATGTGGTGCGTCAAGACGCACCCTACCTCAGACAGCCACCACAGGTATCAAAGTCCTCAGCCGCAGCGTAATCGCCAACCCCACACTGAGTATGCCACCCAGGAGCATGACCACGCCCGCCCAGCCGTGGCTGGCCCAGACCACGCCTGTGAAAGAGCCGATCAGGCTGGAACCGAGGTAATAAAAACACAGGTAGATCGCAGAGGCGACTGCCTTGTAAGCCTGCGCACGGCGCGCGACCCAGCTGCTGGCGACTGAATGTGAGGCAAAGAAACCAAAGGTGAACAGGGCCACGCCAGGGACCATGATGTACAGAGAATTAGACAAGCTCAGCAGCAAACCCGCCATCATCACCAGCAAGACTATCCACAGCACACCACGGCGGCCTATGCGATCTACCAGCCGCCCTACCCAGACCGAGCTGCCCATGCCCAGCACATACAGCAATGCAATCGTGCCTGCGGTACTCTGGCTAAAGCCAAACGGTGTGCCTTGCAGACGGTAACCTATGTAGTTATACACACTGACAAAACAGCCTGTCAGCATGAAGGCCAGGCAAAACAACATGCACAGGCCACCATCTGACAGGTGCAGGCGCAAGCCCTGGTGCAGGCTGCCCCAGACCCTTGCCGCCGGTTTGAAGTTGCGTGCCAGCGGCAGGCTGCGCCAGAATTCCCACGCGGCATAGATACCGGCCACGCCTATCACTGCCATCGCCGTGCGCCAGCCAAAATGATCACTCAACAGGGCAGACAGCAAGCGCCCTATCATGCCACCCATGGCACTGCCTGCGATATACAGGCCCACCGCCGTGCCCATGGCTGCGGCCTCGATCTCTTCGCCCATATAGGCCACTGCCACTGCGGGCATGCCACCGAGGGCAAAGCCCAGCAAGCCGCGCAAGAGCAACAACTGGCTGAAGTCTTGCGTCAGCGCGCACAATACCGTGGCAATCGCTGCCAGTGCCAGCGCCGCCACCATCATGGGCTTGCGGCCTATACGTTCACTGATGGCACTACTGATGAGCAAAGAGAAGGCCAGCGATAAAGTAGATATCGACAAGACCCAGCTGCTTTGCGCCGGACTCAGCGCAAATTGCAAGGCCAGCGAAGGCATCAGCGGTTGCATGCTATACAACAGTGAAAAGGTAGAAAAACCACCAAAGATCATGGCGCGGGTGATATGCCGGAATGCTGGCGTGCCTGCGACAATGCGGGCTGGCTGATTTATTTGCTGCGGCGGGGTAATGCTGGCGATGGTCATGATGGTGTGGCTGGACGATCAGGGAGTAGCCATCTTATATTTGCGCTTTTATAGCGTCCAATATATATTTAAGGCGTTAGTAATACATTTTTTAGATGATTGCATGACGAATCGTGATAGCTCCTCGTAGGTTGGGCCAGGTGCGTAGGTTGGGCTACGCTTCACCAGCCCAACACTCGGCGCTTGAATAGCGTGTACGTGTGTTGAGGCCCAGTGTTGGGCTGATAACCCGTAGCCCAACCTACGCCCTAAAACGTACACGAATTTGCAAACCCTACGCCTCCCTACAAGAAATCTCTTTCCCCACACCCCCATGGAACTCCGCCACCTCAAATACTTCATCGCCGTCGCCGAAGAACTGCACTTCACCCGTGCGGCAGAGCGTCTGCACATAGGCCAGCCACCTTTAAGCCATGCGATACAAATGCTGGAAGCCGACATTGGTGCGCAGTTGTTTGAGCGCAGCAAGCGCTGGGTGCGTCTGACGGAAGCAGGCAAGCTGTTCTTGCAGGATGCGCGGCATATCCTGGCGCTGGCTGAGCAGGCCAGCGAAAACGCCCGCCGTGCGCAGCGTGGCGAGACGGGTGAGCTGCGCATAGGTTTTACTTTCTCGACACCGTTCACGCCCCTGTTTGCCGCCGTCATCAATAGCTACCGCGAACAATACCCGGATGTGACACTGACATTGCGCGAGATGGCGACCAACAAGCAACTCGAAGCACTCAGCCAGCATCATCTTGACGTGGGTTTCATACGTCCGCCAGAAGGCGGCGAACTGGCGCGCGGAGTATCGTCACCGTTACGCTTTCGCAAGCTGCGCGAAGACCCGCTGGTGGCCGTGCTGCCAAGCACCCATGTGCTGGCGAAAAAGAAAAAAGTACCGATGAAAGACCTGGCACAAGAAGCCTTCATCATGTACCCACCCAGCGCAGGCACCGGCATTTACCCGCACATTTTGCGGCTCTGCCATACCGCAGGCTTTGCCCCGAGAATCGCGCAAGAAGCGAATGACGCCTCCACCATCATCGGCCTGGTGGCGGCTGGCTGCGGCATCTCCATCTTGCCGGGTTCGTTTTACACTATCCATTTTGATGGCATCTGCTACCGGCCTATTGCTGATGCGGGGGCAACCACCTCGCTACTGCTAGCGCAGCGCAAAGGCGAGGTATCGCCATTGGTCGAAGCTTTTGTGAAGCTGGCTGGCGGCTTGGTGTGAGTAGCAAACTGTCGCGTTGAAAATCGTAGCGCCAGCCTATTGCTCAGCAACCGCGCGAGTCGGATGCATCCAGCAAAACACCAGCGTCGCCACCGCCGCACCCAGCAATTGCGCAATGATAAAACCCGGCGCATCGACAGGGCGTATGCCAGCAAAGCTATTACTGGCCGCGCGAGCCAGCGTCACTGCGGGGTTGGCAAATGAGGTTGAAGAAGTGAACCAGTATGCCGCCGTGATATAGGCCGCCACCGCAAATGGTGTCGCCGCCGGGCGGCTGCGGCTGGTGCTGATGATGACCGCGATCAGGCCAAAGCTGGCGACAAACTCACTCCACCACTGTGCCATGCCGGTACGCGCATGTTCAGATGCAAAGAACAGCGGCAGGTCAAACATGCCATGCGCCGCCGCTACTCCGGCAAAGGCACCCAGCACTTGCAGCAGGATATACGGCAGCACATGCCTGGATGGCAGGTTTTTCTGATAAGCCTCAGACAATGTCACGACAGGGTTGAAGTGCGCACCCGAGACGGGGCCAAACATCAATATCAATGCGATCAAACCCGCGCCCGTGGCAATGGCATTGGCCAGCAGCGCAATCGCAACATTGCCGCCCGCCAGCCGCTCTGCCATGATGCCCGATCCCACCACGACAGCCAGCAACAAGGCGGTGCCCAAACCTTCAGCCACCAGACGTCTTGCCATGCTCATGGGGTGATCTCGCCTATCTGGTCCAGCGCGGCCTTGAACTTTTGCCTGTCCTGCGCCAGGGTTTCCAGAGGCAGCGCAAGCATGGCCTCGATGCGGGCACGCAGGATGCGGTAGGCCGTCATGAAGGCAGCGTCGATTTCTTCATCTGTCCCGCTGACATGGGCAGGGTCTGCCACCCCCCAGTGGGTACGCAGGACTGGCCCCAGATAGGCCGGGCAGGTTTCACCCGCAGCACTGGCGCAGACGGTGATGACGATGTCCGGTGTGGCTGGCAGATTGTCCCATGATTTGCTGGCATAGCCCGTGGTCGAAATGCCTTCCCGCGCCAGCAATGCCAGCGAACGCGGGTGTACTTCCCCCGTTGGCTTGCTACCCGCACTCATGGCATGCCAGCCTGCAGGGGCCAGATGATTGAAAGTGGCCTCAGCCAGGATGGAACGGCAGGAATTGCCCGTACACAGAAACAAGACGTTCATAAGTCACCAAAAATTGAAAACAGAAATGAAGAAAAAGCAGAAATCACCTGCACTGCTATCGCTTATTCAGCGGCACATTGCTGCACCTGTACCGGCGTGCATGGATTGCCGCCGCAGCAGTTTTCAGTCAAAAAGCCCAGCATCTGGTTCATCGTCGTGATATTCGCCGAGTAAATGACAAAGCGCCCCGCCTGGCGTGACTGCACCAGCCCGGCATGCGACAACTCTTTGAGATGAAACGACAAGGAAGAGGCAGGTATGCCCAGCTCTTCACCTATTTTGGTGGCGGCCCTGCCTTGCGGACCAGCCTGCACCAGCAGGCGGAACACCGCCAGGCGTGACTCTTGCGCCAGCGCGGCCAGTGCCATTAAGGCTGCTTTGGTTTCCATCATATCCATGTCCTTGCGATTAGGAATAAATTCTACATTTCTATAATAATGGAAATATAGAATTACTGTAAAGCCGATTTTTAAAAGAACTTGCATGCGGGGATTTTTGTGTTATTCTTTATTCGTCAATTAACGAATAAGCCGTATGTCCACCACTTGCTGCACGAATGAACCTACCGTACTGGAGATGGATTTCCAGCCAGAAGAGATTGCCGCGCTATGCAAGGCGCTGGGGCATCCTGCTCGGGTCAAGCTGCTCAAGCACTTGTCCAATTATGGCGAATGTTTTTTTGGCAGCCTGACCGACATCCTGCCACTGGCAGCATCGACGATATCGCAGCATGTGAGCATACTCAAAGAAGCGGGCCTGATACTGGGCTCGGCTGACGAGCAACGTGTTTGCTATTGTGTCAATGAAGTACGTCTGGCGCAGTTCAAGAAGCTGGTAGCGGGTCTTTGAGCTGGTTTTTTTTGCCTTTATATTCGTATTTTGACGAATAACGAATTGATGTAGAAACACACTGATATAGTCCTCATTGGAAATGATTGGAGATCATGATGAAACCACAGACCAGCGCATTACCCATTGCCATCATTGGTGCCGGGCCCGTCGGGCTGGCGGCAGCCGCGCACCTGCTCTTGCGCGGACAGCAGCCACTGATACTGGAAAGCGCAGCAAGCATTGCCGCCAACCTCGCCAGTTATCGCCAGGTGCGCCTGTTTTCACCATGGCGCTACAATCTGGACAAGGCTGCAGTCAGCTTGCTGACAGCCTCAGGCTGGCAGCAGCCTGATCCTGAAGGCTTGCCAACTGCCGGGGAGATGATAGACCACTACCTGCAGCCACTTGCCCAGCTACCCGCCATCGCAGCAAGTCTGCACCTGCAACACCGTGTCATTGCCGTCAGCAGGCAATCTTACGACAAGGTCAAGACCAAAGGGCGGGAAGACGCCGCCTTTGTCTTGCGGGTAGCAACACCAGAGGGCGAACGGGATTACCTCGCCAGCGCCATTATCGATGCCAGCGGCACCTGGTCGCAACCCAACCCGCTGGGAGCGAATGGCATACCCGCCATCGGTGAAGAGCAATATGCAGCCCACATCAGCTACGGCATGCCCGACATACTTGGCACACAGCGCCAGCGTTTTGCTGGCAAACGGGTGCTGGTCGTGGGCACCGGGCATTCAGCCGCAGGCAACCTGCTGGCGCTGGCACAACTGGCAGAACAAGTGCCGGGCACCACCCTGCTGTGGGCAATCCGGGGCAATCATGTTGCCAAGGTATTTGGCGGCGGCAGTGCCGATGGCCTGCCAGCACGGGGGCAGCTTGGTGCCCGCCTCAAGGCCTTGAAGGATACTGGCCAGCTCAGCCTGTACCGCAATTTCAGGATACGGCAATTGCAGTCTGGCGAAGATGGCATCACCGTGACAGGTGACATGCATCAGGGTGAAACACCTGTGCTCTCCGGCATAGATGAAATCATCGCCGCCACCGGGGCCAGGCCCGACCTTAGCCTCAGCCGTGAATTGCGCCTGCGCCATGACCCCTGGCTGGAAAGCACGGAAGCACTCGCGCCGCTGATCGACCCCAATGAACATAGCTGCGGCACGGTGCGCCCGCATGGCCACCGCGAGCTGGCCCACCCTGAGCCGGGCTATTATGCAGTGGGAGCCAAGAGCTATGGCCGCGCCCCCAACTTCCTGATGGCGACAGGGTATGAACAGGTGCGCTCTGTAGTTGCCGCATTGACGGGCGACCTGGCTGCCGCCGACGAGGTACAGTTAAGCCTGCCGCAAACCGGTATCTGCAGCACACAGCCAGTCTATGAATTGCCAGAGAAAGAAGAGCCAGCCGCATGCTGTGGCGGCGCTGCACCGGCAGGTGCAAACGCCTGTTGCGCACTCGATGCCACTGAAAAAGCCAAAGGAAATGCGGGTTGTGGATGCAGTACACAAAGCGAGACGCCAGCAATGCCAACGCTAAGCAAACCAGAGGCAAGCAAGCCAAAATGCTGCTCTTGAGATTTCCGGGTACCTATCGATGAACCAGCAGCTACTGACCGGAAAAACCATCGCCATCCTGGGTTTTACCCAAATCGCCTCCTGGGGGTCGCTGTACTATGCCATCGCCATCCTAGCACCGTCCATCCAGCAAGAAATGGGCTGGTCATCTGGCACCGTGTTTGGTGCATTCTCCTGGAGCCTGCTGGTGGCCGGGCTGGCATCCGCACCGGTGGGCATGCTGCTCGACCGTCATGGCGGGCGGCTGGTGATGGCCAGTGGCTCTTTGCTGTGCGCTGCAGGCATGGTCTTGCTGAGCATGGCACAGGCCAAGGCTGTGTATTTCATGGCCTGGACACTGTTGGGACTGGGAATGGCGCTGAGCCTGTATGAAGCCGCCTTTGCGACCATCAACCGCATGCTACTTGCGAACAGCCGCCAGGCCATCTCTACCCTGACACTGTTCGGTGGCTTTGCCAGCACCGTATTCTGGCCCCTGACCTTGAAACTCAACAGCCTGCTGGGCTGGCGTGACACCTACCTGCTGTATGGCATGCTGCAATTGTGCCTGTGCCTGCCGCTGCACCTGATGCTGGGTACCGCCAAAGCCAGCGATACACGAGCCAGCAACGCACCAGCCAGCGCACACGGCCAAACCTCACCGGCAAGACCTGGCCATACCCTGGCCGAAGCCTTGCGCCATCCGGCATTCTGGAAACTGGCGCTGGCCTTTTGTGCGAACAGCTTTGTGTTTTCTACGCTCTCGGTCCACCTCATCCCCTTGCTGGCCCAGTTTGGTCATGCCAGCGCCTGGGTGGTCATGATGGCCGCCTTCATCGGCCCCATGCAAGTCGCTGGCCGCCTCGGTGAAATGACGTTTGCCAGACATGCCTTGCCACAGACCGTCGGCAAATGGGTGTTCACCGCCCTGCCGGTGGCCTTGCTGGTGCTGATGTCATTTGGTACGCAAGCATGGGCAGTCGCCCTGTTCTGCCTGCTGTACGGTCTCAGCAACGGCATCCTGACGATAGTGCGCGGGACGATACCGCAAGCCCTGTTCGGGCGGGATAATTATGGTGCGATTTCCGGCGCGCTGGCTGGCCCCTCGATGCTATCCAAAGCTGCAGGCCCACTTGCGATGGCTGTCGTGGCGCAAGATTCCACAACACCTTACCCGTTTCTGCTGATACTCTTGCTGTTTACCCTCGCCTCACTGGCATTTTACCTGGCCGCCATCAGGCAGCAAGCAGTGAGCCTGGAAGCCAGCTAAACCCACTCAAGTCCAGCACCATGATACGAACAGCCACCGCCGCCGACGCCGCCGCCATCATCAACATCTACAACCACTACATCGCCACGACCACCATCAGCTTTGAAGAAAACCCGGTCACAGAACAGGAGATGGCCCAGCGCATCAAGGATGTCAGCGCCAGCCTGCCCTGGTATGTAGAAGAACAGGATGGCGTAGTCATCGGCTATGCCTATGCCACCCCATGGCGGGCACGCAGCGCCTACCGGTTTTCAGTAGAAAGCACGGTGTATGTCGCCGCCAGCCATGCAGGCCAGGGCATAGGCAAGCGCCTGTATCAAACCCTGATAGCCGACCTGCGCCAGCGCGGCATCCACGTCATCATAGGCGGCATCGCCCAACCCAACGCCGCCAGCGTCGCCCTGCATGAAAGCCTGGGCTTCGAGAAAGTTGCCCACTTCAAGGACGTGGGTCGCAAGTTTGAACAATGGGTGGATGTGGGATATTGGGAGCTGGGGCTGGATTGAGCACATGAATACAGACTGGACCATACGCCCGGCGACACCATCAGATGTCGCCATCATCACCCGCCACCGCTTCCACCGCGAAGATGAACGGCGAGAAGACCTGGATGCCTATGCAAACTGGCTGACAGGTACACTGGCTACGGGCAATTACCTGGGCTTGCTAGCCCAGGCCGCAGACACAGTGGTCGCGGGTGCAGGCCTCTCCATACTGGATTGGGGACCAATACGCGGCGATACACAAGCCCGTCGCGGCAGGATAGTCAATGTCTATACCGCACCAGACTGGCGCAGGCTGGGCATTGCCCGGGCACTAGTAAAAGGCGTGCTGCAACTGGGCAAAGAGCAAGGCCTGAACACCTTCAATCTGAGCGCCTCAGAAGAAGGCCAGCCACTGTACCGGGACTTGGGCTTTGTTTCTTATCCGACGGAGATGATATACAGGTCAGTAAAGCAAGAGGGCTAGCAAGCTGTCATATTCATTCTGGAGGTCCCTGAAGTTCATATGCTGGTCTCAATTAAACAAATTCATATTAATAGTTACCATCATCTAAAATTACAAAGAAATGCCCAATTAGTATGAATGTACTTATTTTAGCTCTTCGAAGTAATCTTCATATGGCCAGAAAGATTCAAAATTGGGGTATTCCACATTAACAGCACAACGATACCGCAACAAACTTATCCGCTCTTCTACGCTCATATCTGAATCTACAAAGTCCGCTTCAAATGGATTTGTCAGATCCGTTATTTCAAATTTTGAACCACCATCAACGTTATAGGCATAACGATCGCCAAGATCAAAATCGCGTCGAAACGCTATGCTGTCACTATCAGACTCATGACAGCTTGAGGTTCTCAAATCGCGAGCATAGCACCAATACAGGCAGTGTCTATCTGCAATTCCCTTGGTCAGTAAATGTCTCGGCGCACGGACGCGGACTCCAGCACGAGAGAACATCATATTGCCCAGCATGATTTCTGGCCAAAGAGTCTCAACAATTTCGACATCATTGCCTTCTGTCTGCTCTACTTCAATCACTTCGCAATGAAATGGATGAAATTGTGCAGGCCAATGAATATCAAAACCAACATGCTCAAACAGCGAGATGTATCTATCTAGAGTGAAATTAGTTCGTTGAAAGCGTGGATTCGCAGGATGTAGCAAGGATATGAGAGATTCGTTCGCACGTGCAGCATGAAAAAATGCATCCAGCTCGAACCATGTGGTGGGAGGCCATGGTTTATATACACATTTCCTATTTTTCAGTTCAGAGTAATATTGACCGGCATCTTTAAATTTTTCCCATTTTTTGAGTATTACATCTTCCCAAATTGACTCGCCGTCGTAGCGATCTATATCGTGAAACATACACCAAAAGACGTCTGCGTGCTCCGATTCGATCTCATACTCTGCCGGGGTGGAAAGCAGCTCTAGCTCATGCATGGCTTCCACATGCCCTACCTGAACGGCACACTCAAAATTACCTCTGGCTGTTTGAAGGTTTTCCATCGTGCCCAATCCCTTTTTATGCATGAGGCCGAGCCGAAAATATGATTCTGGAAGATAACACCTATCATAGTAAACAACAGCCTCTTTAAACTGCTGCGCGACACCGATTCCATGTTCATACATGTAAGCAACTTTGAATTTCGCCTGAGCTATATGATGAACATCGGCAGCAATCTTATAAAGCGAAAACGCCTTTTTCGGATTGCTCTCAATGATTTTTCCAGTCTCAAATAGCTCAGCAATTTTGAAAACGGCCTGAGCGTACTCCAAATCAGCCGATTCCTGAAAAAACGCCACGGCCTTTACCATATCCTCAAGAACACCAGTACCGTTTTCCAGGCAAAGTCCAGCACTGTATAAAGCTGCCGGATGCTTTTGCTTTGCCGCAAGCTCAAAGAAAGTGAATGCAAGCACAAGATTTTTCTCAAAATGCTCGCCCTGGTTATATTGAATACCCAAGGCATACTGTGCATTGCTATTCCCAAATTCTGCCGCATGCTGCCAAAGCTGTAATGCATAGCCAATGTTTTTTTCTACGTCCTTTCCATCAGCGTATCTTTGCGCCAGTTTGCAAACCGCATCGCCGTCATTGAGCATATCGGTCACCCTAACCTGTTCACCACTGGGCAATTGCATGATGTCATTGAAATGCACAAGACAGTCATTCTCATAAGCGATTGCTGCCGATCTTCTGTGGAAAGTATCTAATTCTTCGAGTAAAAAATCTAACTTGGACATTTTTTTTTTACAGTGATTTTGTATGTGCATGCAAGCAAACGCTAGCTTGGTCTCAATCAAACAAATCCAGATTAGTTGGCACAATAATCTGCGGCTTTTTCGGCTTGATGACTTTCGCTACCTTCTCCACTACAGGTTTAGGGGCAAAGTCAGCAAACATGCGATCAGCCGGGTAAGGCCGCAAAAAGGCGCGGGCGAATTCCGGGTCGCGGCAGGATAGCCAGTCGTCAAAATCTTCTGGCGGCACGATGACGAGCGAGCGTTTTTCTTCGCCGGGTTTGTGGAAGCGGCTCATCAGCGGGTGCTCGTCGGCGTTGATGGTGATCTGGGTGAAGGAATAACTGACGCTGCCGTCTTCCTGCGGCCATTCCTTGTACAGGCCCGCCACAGCAAAGTCAGGTTCTTCGATGAGGCCTATGCGCCAGCGTTCGGCTGCGCCGCTTTCATAATTGGGTTCAAAGAAGTGCTGCATGGGCACCAGGCAGAGTTTGCCGCTGTGCCAGGATGGCGCATAGCTGCGCAGCGATCCCAGCGTCTCTGCCCTGGCATTCATGGTTGAAAATCGTTTGACGCCGGGCTGCATCTTTGACTTGGGTATCATGCTGTAAGCACCTAACAGGGCTTGCCGCCTGCCCTGCTCATCATGCCTGATGATGGGCGCATCGTAGTCTTGCCAGACTTCAACATTCCAGTCGTGCATGCTCCTGCCGTGGACTTTGAAATACTCCATCAGCTCTGGGCGCGTGGGGGTGTAGTTGATGCACATGGATAATAGCTAGTTACACTCGTTGGATTTCGTCGTTGCTCTCATTTTCTCACATCTGCCATAGTAAAAATGCCGGCCGATTACCGTTGCTTAAAACTTGCGCAGGCAGCCCTTGTCTGGTTATAGTCCTGCTTTCATGTTATTCAAATAACAAAATCGGGAGACCAGGATATGCCCGCAACCATCAAAGCTGCGCCTGCATCGGCAAGATCAGTAAGTGGCAACCTGTTCAAGCTGGCCTTGCTTTCAACTCTGCTTGCCTTGCCTTATATCAGCGCGCATGCCCAGGCACAATTCAGCATGACAGCCAGCAACCCGGCCTTGGCGGGTGAACCTATGGGCATCACACTCAAGGGCTTGCAGCCCGGGCAAACCGTGCAGCTCTTTGCCGAGCGCCGTTTTGCGCCAAATGCCCCGATCTTCATGTCCAGTGCAGAAATGCAGGCCGATGCGCAGGGCAATATCGCCCTGGCCACGACCGAGTCCAAGGCTGGCAGCTACACTGGCGTGGATGCGGCGGGCCTGTTCTGGTCCATGCAAACCAGCAACAAGGTCGATACAGCATGGCAAGCCGCAGAAACCCGGCTGACCGCATTGGCGGGCCAGCAGCAACTCGCGCAAATGACATTCGCCCTGCGCAGCACGATCACGCCAGTCAAGACCGAGGCCATTGCCGGGCACACGGGTGCCAAGATTTACCTGCCTGCCACCAGCGTCAATGCCAATGGCAAGCAACCTGTCGCCATCATCCTCGGCGGCTCTGAGGGTGGTGACTCTGCCGGGCGGCGCTTTGGACTCAAGCTGGCGGCGCGCGGCTTTGCCGCTGTGAGCTACCCTTACTATTCACCAAATACCCCGCGCGGGCAAGAAGTGCCCGGCTTGCCCAAAGACTTTATCGACATCCCCATCGATGGCCTGGATGCCCTGTACAAAACCCTGGCAGCACGCAATGACATAGACAGCACGCATGTCGCCTTGATGGGCGGCTCTAAAGGCGCAGAAATGGCCTTGCTGTCTGCCAGCCTGCTGCCCTGGGTGAAAGCCGTGGTCGCCATCGGCCCGAGCGACCTGGTATGGGAAGGCTTTGCCATGGACAGAATGCTCGAAGCTGGCCGTTACGGCAGCTTCAGCTACCAGGGCAAGACCCTGCCCTACACGCCCAATGCCGGTCTCGACAAAGCCTTTGCCACCACCCAACCGGTGCTGGCCCACATCTACATCGAAGGCCGCAAAGCCTACCCCGAGCGCGCCAAAGCTGCCCGCATCGCGGTAGAAAATTTCAAAGGCAAACTCTTGCTGATCGCAGGCGGTGATGACCAGATGTGGCCATCGCTGGACATGGCCAACAACATCGTCAACAGCCGCAAGGCAGCCGGGCTGGAAACAGAATTGCTCTCCTTCCCCAAGGCCGGGCACTTGGTCGGCGGTGATGGCTACAGCCCGAATGATTACTACACCCCATTCGCCATGGGTGGCAATGCCAAAGAAGATGGCCATGCACAGACTGTCGCCTGGCCTGCGACCATGGGGTTTTTGAAGAAGGCTTTGGTTAGTGGGAAGTAGTGGCAGGCAGCTTGTAGATTACGTTGTAACGTAACGCAATCTCGCTGCCACATTGATCGCATTGAAAATCATCTGCTTATGTGGGAGCATGGCGATGATGACTTAAACCATAAAAAAGGAAACTGATGTCTGTCAACTTGCACCTCTCACTAAAGGTGAGCAATTACCAACCTGACCGTATAGAATCAATCAAGCAGGCCATTCATGCTGTATTCTCGAATCAGGATATCAACAGCTATATGTCACCCATCAGAGTATCTGAAGAAGGTGAAAACTATACCCTTTCTTCTCAAACTGATCCGGAAATGCCGGTCATTATTAGTAGTGCGTACAGATGGTTGCCTGAGATCAGCCAGCAATTACAGAATGCCGTTGAAGAAGCAAATGGCCGCCCCTGCATCGTTGAATTTGATGGTGTTGATGCCGACGAGGATGAAGATGAAGAAGAAGTCGATGATGACGAATAATTTTTAATCTACGTAAGCGTGGATCACCATGAGTATCCGCGCAGCACGCGTAAGGTATGTCGTAACCCACCGATTTTTACCTTGCCACCATGCGGTTTTACAGCCACAACCAGTGCGTTGTAACACAACCTGCTCTCCGCTTTACCAAAACAAGTCTGAATCTCGTTTTTTTTCTGAAAGAAAAGATGTCCTCACCTCAAGAATTAATACTTCATATAGCGGCAGATGTAAAAATCTCTGACATTGAAGACATCTTGCACATCAAGTCTGAGCCCGTAGGTTACTTTTCGGATGAATTTGCAAATGCGGCTGTTGGGCAAATCATGCTGAGATTTGGTGAGTCACACTGGGAATCAAGCAATATGAGCAATACCCAGCCATTTAAACTAAAAATCGCATTTGATTGCGAAAAATTCTGGGTACGCTCTCGTGAAATACTCGTGATGCAATTGTGCAAAGACCTTTATCTAAAATTTGGAGGGCATTATGTCGCATCCCGTGATGATGCTCCTATAGTATTCTGGACAGATGATAAAGGCTTCATCATCAATGAGGCCGAGCGGGCATACCATGATATGTTTCCCCATAATTTCGCGAACAGCAATTTTATCAATGCCCTGACTTGCGTTGGTAAAAATGACTAATACAATTCTTGAATTGCATACAACTGCGATACTTCCCTCACATCGCATCTGGTCTCTTTTCGGTGATGTTGATTGGCACGACAAATCTGACACAGAAGATATTTCTTGTGACGCTGCTTTTGGCCCCATAGAAGTCAAGATCAGGCAATCTTGGTGGAAATCAGAAAAGCCTGATGATCATGGGAGATGGAATACAGCAATCTCTTTTCATTGCGAAAAGTCATGGAATGATGTTCGCATGATCTATGCCTTGGAACAATGTTCCAATTTATACGACGATATCGGTGGGTATTATCTGGCCAAAGAAGATCAAGGAGATTTAGGCTTCATTGTAGAGGAAGGTAAACTTATCTTGCCAGAGCAGCATAGAGATTATTTTTCTACATTCCCTATGCCATTTGATCGCATTACTTACAGCATACCTCAATTTTCTCCCCGATAAGCGTCAGCGATTTGCGTAGATACGATCAAAATTCAATCGCATCCACGCAAACTGACAACTATTTACCAGCAGAGAATGAAATCATTCCCTGCGGCCATCTACAACATCACTCAAGGCAGCGGTGTCAATAAAAATGCCCGCTGTACGCCATTGATCTTGCCTGTGCCTGCCAGTTGGCCTGCGTCGTTGATACGCAGAGTGGTATATTCGATGTCGGCGAGGCCGCTTGCCAGGCTGCTGACATCAGCAATCACACCATTACTGTACAAGAAGGACCGGCGCGTCTTGTTGGGATCACTGTTAAGCGTGTAATAGCCGATCACCTGGCCCTTGTTATTGATAGTACGGGAATAGCTATTGCCTGCGGCACCTGCGGGCATACCCAGATTGAGTATGCTGCCTGCGGAATATAAAAAGGCGCGATAGTCACCACTGGCGATTCTGGCCGTACCTGCGATCTGGCCCAGGTCATTGATGCCTTCAGCCGAGCTGTCATTGCCGCCCAGGGTACCAAGGTCGTAAAACTGGCGGCCATCATATAAAAACGCATGATACTCCTGGCCATTATATGCACTCCCCACAACCAAGCCGGATGAGTTGATTGCCGTTGGCAAACAGCTGCCCTTCGTTGACAACGAACCTATCTCAGTCAGGCCGCCGCCATAAGACAGAGCACAACGCGTTTGTCCTTTTGCATTGGTGGCGCTTGCAACAATCGCGCCAGCATTATTGATACCGACGGCCCGGCTGAAACGGCCACCCAGGGTGCCGAGATCAACCAGCCCTGCTGTGGTGGCGACGAAGGCATGCTCGTTATAATTGGAAAAAACACCGTAGCCTACGACCTGGCCATTCTCATTGATGCCGTTGATTTCTACGTAGCCGCCACCAAAGCCACCTAGCGGTATCGTGTTGTTGCCGCTGAAGATGCCTAGCTCTATACGCAAGCCATCAGCACTGGTGATACGGCCTGCTGCGAGACCATTTTTGTTGGCGACCAGCACTACGCCTGTGGTATTGCCTATGGGTGCGAGTTGACCATTCTGGCTAAGAAATGGGTATGGCAAACCGTCGGCTCTTGCAGACAGACCACCAACCCGGCCATCTACTGTCAAGGCATAACCGCCACTGGTACCCGATTCAAAAGCACCAAGATCAGTCAATTGCCAGCCTGCAGCAAAGCAGGAACCACTCATGGCCAGCAGCGCGCTAAAACCGCCAAGGTATTTTTTAAGATTGAATTTTTTCATGAAGTCTGGTGTAAATCCGGCCTATAGACCGGAGCGGCATTGTGCATCTGCAGAGACAGCACAATCTGGTGGGCGCCTGCACACCCCTGTGTTATCCACCGTTGATAAAGGCTTGCGACAAGGCGCAAGCGGGTCTGCCTGATGCCGGAAAAAACCGTTCATGGCAACAGCGCATGGATGAGACGATATCAATCGAAGTGGGGTGATGCAAGTGGAATAGCGGACATGCATGGAATGGTCATTGCGCAGGTTTTACCGGGATTGACGAGAGTCTGGCTTGGGACTGGAATACATCGCACTTGCGCCAATAGTAGAGGCTGACCTCGCCAGGTTATCCAATAAGGATAACAATATCACTCCTAGTGTTTAACATTCTCACCGTCTCAACTGACAAGATGTTCAATCTTTGAAGCGTATGCTGCTTTGCCTGAGCAGATAAATTATCCAATTGTTCAATGCAATTGCAAAGCGTATGCAATTCATCAACGAACAAGTCTATATTTTTATGTTTGATACCGACAAAGTTACCGCAGTCATCTATCAGTGACAAATTGTGGGCTTTTGCAATCGGAAAAATCACTTCACGAAACCATGACTCGGTACAAACAGGAACATTGAACAATCGCTCTTGATCGTTCAGCGGTGTCTCCACGGTTGCCGTTACACTCATCATTAGTCTCTTGGTTCTTGACGATAAATTATTTTAAAAATGTAAGCAGGACATCAGGTGAGCGCCGTCAACGCCATTCCAGATTTCGGCCCGATTTCAGGAATGCAGGCAATGAGTCGAAGCTTAGCCTAACGACTCACCTGGATGCGAACACAGTCCGGCAATAATGGCGGATCAAACAAGCTTACATTCAGATCACTTTCTTCGCTGCCAGCATGAGTAAGCCTGTACGTTTCAGGGTCATAAGCATACACCATGGAATCACGGCGGCTCACGCCTATTCTTATTAAATTCCCCAACGACCAGACCTTGATTTTGCCGGGTTCGGACTTGCCAACGCGTGAAAATTTCACATCCAGAACGGGGCCATCGACCTGTGATTCGTCAAAAATCGAGGCAAACGGCCAACAGTTAATTACTTCACGAAAATCTGCTTCCCCTGCAAGATCCTGTGCCCTGACCCAGCCCTGCGGGGAGATGTCATTGAGGGCGTCTGACTTGATGCCTACATACACCCATTGACTCTTCGCAGTCTTGCTCAGCTTCCAGTTGATACGGACAATTTGCCCCATTGCCAGACGAGAAGAGACCTCCGCCATCTCGTCTGGTTTGGTGCGAACGGCAGCCCCACTGATCCGGCTTACGAATAGAGCGCAAGCCAGGTAATTAGTACGGGAAGTGCAGGCAGATAAAAACGTTCCGGCATAGGCGGGTGTGTAGAACACTGAACCAATCACGCACCCAATCAAGATTCTGGCGGTCAGGTGCATGATTAAATATGTTCGCATAGGTCAATTTTCTAAAATGATGATCTTGAATAGTGCATATCTTAGGCGATCGCTCACTATGCCTGAAACGCAAAATTAATCTGCCCCGTCAAAGTCCCGCTACCTACGGTTGGCACATACACCGCCTGTATTGCAAACCCCACCAGCGCCGCATTGGATGTGATGGTGGTAGACGTTCCTGTGGCCTCTGTAGTGGCATTACCACTCATGGTGATCGTACCGGGGCTGAATGAGATTATCGTCGTGTCTGGGCTTATGCCTGTGCCTGTGAGCACTTGCCCAGGGGTCAGGTCACTGGAACTGCTGACGCTGGTGATCTGGCTATTGCCGCTGGTGACGACACCGGTAAAACTCAGCACATTGGCGGGGATGTCAAAGGGCGTGACATTGTTGGCGCTGCTGACGCTGAAGGCGGCGACGCTGGCGACCACGTTTTGCGATGAGTCTATGAGGTTAAGCGCCAGGGTGCCGGCGACAGTTGCCACGGGCAGCATGGTGGTGACGCTGACGGTGGTGCCAACCGGGAATTGCGGTGGGTTGAGGCTAACGGCAAAGTCGCCACTGGGGCCGATGAGTTGCACGGTCTGGGTGGCAACGGCAGGCTGGTAATTGCTGTCGCCTGAATACACTGCGGTGACCGTGTAGCTGTGGGTATAGGCACCGTCAGGCAAGGCGGGGACGCTAAAGCTGGCCGCTGCGGCCTGGCCATTTGCCAGTGGCACACTGTTCTGGCTGCTGGTGTTGCTCATGATGCAGCCATCCACAAAATAACTGACGCTGCCAGTTGGTACCGCACCGCTGCCTGAGACGCTGGCCGCCAGTTGCAGGCTGCCGCCCTGGGTGCCGCTGGCGGGTGCGGTCAGCGTCACAGTCGGCATGGGTGTGCTGCCCCAAGTGCTGAGGGTGATGCTGACATTGCCGACACTACTTTGCTGGATATTGGTGCTGCTACCAAACTTGTCGTCGTAAGGAAAAGCATAAGCCAGGCCACTCTCGGTCAGCCCAGCCTGGTGCCAGTATTTGACCCAGTAGTTGAACGGCTGGCTATCTGGATACCAGGTGCTGCTGTCACCCCAGGTCGATGGATCATTGAGAATGATGCCACGGTTGAATGCGGCAGAAATTGAATTCTCCAGATCACCCTGCACCGCCAGTGCCGCACCGCTCAGGCCACGCAGGGTATTGTCAGCAAACACGGCGTCGCAGGCGAAGATCATTTGCGATGCCGATTCCTCGGCCATGGCAGCGCTGATCCATGCAGGTGGCGCAGCGACAGGAAAAACCGGCGTGTAGTCAGGCAGCACATTTTGTGTCGAGAACGGGTAGTAAATCGTATAGGTATTGCTGTCAGTGCCACTGGCGTCAGCGAGTGAAAGTGCATAGCTGCCGTCAGTCTGCAAAGTCACGCTGCCGCTATAAGTCAATGGCTGGCCAAAGGCCGAGGATTGCAGGCTGAAGGTATTGCCACCACCATTCGTTGGCACTCCTGGGCTTGATGTGGCGGGGCTGCTGAAATATTGCAAAAAGAAATTATCGACCTGGGCATTAAAGTAATTGTTCAAGACATCGCTGGCGGCCACATTGGGGTTCTCGCAAATGTCCTTGGGCGAGACGATGCGCATGGGTGCAGCACCCAGGCATTCCATGAAAGGGCTGGCGTTGTCCTTGTTGTTCTGCTCCTTGATGAAGGTCGCAAAATTGCTCATGTCGCTGCCATTGAAAATATCGTCGCGCACGCCAACCACACCAACCGGCCCGGCCATCACTGCCGTTAAAGCTGCGCCAGTGGCGGTGGCCGTAGCTGGCAGGTTCAGTGTCATGCTCGTGGGGTTGGCACCCACAGGCACGCTGACCACCGCGCTTCCAGGAGCCATGCCGCTCCCAGTCACAGGTACGCCCTGGCCCAGGCCAGTTGTCGCTGTTAGCGCCGTGACCTCGGTGCTGCCTGCGGCGGTGTCTCCCGTGAAGCTGACGTTTTAAGTCTGCGTTGCTGCAGCATCCTTGAAAAACTGCAATTGCATGGGCAAGCCAAAGGCATCGACCTGTGAGGTATCAATATCGACATTGATGCTACCGTCTGCATTCGAGGCGACGGTAAATTCAAGAAAATCATAAAACGTGCCGGTACTCGGGTCTTGCGCACTGGCCGGGCTGGGTGACGAGACTGAGGCAGGTGTGGATGTGACCGACACCTGGGCCTGCGTGGGTGCACCGACAGAAATCAAAATGCGCCCCGAATATTGCTGGTTGTTGTTGCCGTTTGCATCCCCCGTATAAGTCGGTGCAGGCAAGCTCAGGCTATTGCCCCATTGCGTGAGTGTATAGCTAGGCAGGATGACACCATCTGGCGAATTGGGCCCTGGTGGTGGCAAATCAGCCACGGCAGTCGGCACTACCTGCGTCTGCCCTGCCGCTGGCGGCACCAGATAATAATTGGCACCCTGCGCCGGGGTCTGGTTGTTGCCGGGATTGATGATAAGGCTGCCATACACCGTCACCCAGACATTGTCATTATTGGCGGGCGAATTATTGGTGATGCTGACGGGGACAGACGACTGGATAGAAAAGGAAGACATGGAGGACGCTCCTTGAAGGTGATGACATCGTAGAAAAATAAGCCATGACGGCTTGCCATGGCAGATGCAGTATCATTGCCTATTCTACATGATCAAAACACAATCAAAGCGTCTGTATGAATTGATGCGCAGTCACTGTCTGTTGTAGGGTTCCGTGGCCGCGTAATTCTGGTTTTAGCTTTACTCTCCATCCTCAAGTGATACAAACACGGAAATATGGCGCAACGCCCGGAACCAAGCTTTTTTGCCTGCACCCCAGTACAATACTAGCTGACTCGTTTTCCACCATCGACAACATAATGCCGGTTAAATTTCAACCCCTGTTCTGCCTTGCCCTGGCGCTGCCTGCCATGTATAGCCCAAGCACCCTGGCTTCTACTGAAAAACAGGCGACCGTTACCAGCACTCAGATTAAAAAGCAGTTATCTGCCACTGAAACAGAGGCCAATAACTTGCGCAAACAGGCAGCAGAGAACCCCGACAAATACTTGCCCCAATTGATCACGGCCATCATCCGGCAGGGCACTATTTATCATAAGGAAAACCGCTACCAGGAGGCGCATGTCGCCTATGAAGAAGCGCTGGAACTCTGTAACAAGGTGGAGGCAGGCAAAGCAGAAACCTATCAGGAACACCTGTACATGCTGCTCTACAATCTGGCCTTGCTGTATCAGGCAGAAAAAAACTGGCCACAGACCAGGGTTTATTTTGAAAAGGCAGTTGCCGTCAGCCGTCTGCAGTTAGCAAAAAACCGTGATGCTTACTTGCCGCAATTGACTTCGACCTTGCATAGCCTGGCAGAGCATGACAAAGAACAGACTCTGCGCCCGCAAGCGCTGGCGGCCTATAACGAAGTCATCGCCAACTATCGAGAGTTGGTACAGAAAGATGCCTATACCTACACGCCAAGGTTGGCCAGCGCATTTTTTCATGCGGGCGTGGTTCTGTATCAGGAAAAAAAACTTCCTGAAGCTAGGCAGATGTTTGAAGAGTCAATTGCGTCTTACCGTCTTGCGGTAGTAAGAGAAGAAAAATTCAAACCGGAATTGGCGCTCAGTCTGTCCAATCTTGGCATCACCAATAAAGCCGACAACAAATACGCTGCAGCACGGGCAAATTTTGATGAGGCCATTACCATCTACCAGGCTGAAAAGCAAAAAAGCGCCCATACCCAGTATGTGCATGCCAACTCCGTCAGAAGCCTGGGGGATTTGAATGCCATCGAAAACAAACGGGCTCAGGCGCAAACATCCTACGAAGAAGCGGTCAATATCTATAGGCAAATTCCTGCCAGTTACGCTGATGAAGCCCGTCCATCGTTTGCAGCGTCTCTCATAGAACTGGCGCACATTTACAAGCAGAATAATCTTCAACCGCAAGCAGTCAGCTCCTTTAATGAGGCTATCGTCAATTATCGCCAGCTAAACCAGAAAGATGCGCTGACCTACACACCCAAGCTGGCCAATGCGCTGCTTAATCTGGGCTTTGTTCTGCATAATGATAGAAAATATGCAGAAGCAAAAAAAACTTATGAAGAATCAGTCAGTTTTTACCGCCTTGCGGCGTTAAAAGAAGCCAGGTTCAATGCCGGGCTTGCCTTAGCCCTGAGTAATATTGCCCTCATAGATAAACTTGATAATAAAAACCCTGAAGCGCGCCAGGCTTTTGATGAATCCATTGCCCTTTATAAGGAAGATATAAAAAACAATCCGGCGTCCCTGCATGGCTATGCCGTGACACTGGAGAGCTACGCTGAGCTCAACAAGAAAGAGAACAAGCTGGCGCTGGCACAGGCAGCTTATGAAGAAGCCGTCCGCGTTTATAAGCAAGAGCTGGCGACAGAGCCAGCACAGGCCTTGCCAGCCTTGCCGGCATTGACAACTGCGCTCATCAGTCTGGGTGACTTGTACCGGCAAATGCGGCTGTCTGACAAGGCAATTGGTGCTTACGGTGAGGTCGTCGCCAACTACCGGCAGTTAATCCAGAAAGATGCAGACACCTATACACCCAGACTGGCGAACGCCTATTTTTATCTGGGCGTGCTGCACTTCAACGAAGACAGATATTCAGATGCAAGACAGGCATACCAGGAATCTGTCAATTTTTACCGTACCGCGATAGGCAAAGAACCCCGGTTCAAGCCTGAACTTGCCCTGAGTATTTCCAATCTTGGTATCAGCTACAAGAATGACAAAAAATTTACCGAAGCGCGGCTGGCGCTTGACGAGGCCATCGCCATCTACCGTGCAGAAAGCCAGAAGAGCGCCCATACCCTGTATGCCTATGGCGACACACTCAAAAACCTGGGTGATCTGAATGTTTTAGAAAAAAAGCAGGCACTAGCGCAAACATCCTACGAAGAGGCCGCCACTATCTATCGCCTGGTACCAGCCAGCTATGCCGATCAGGCAAGGCCCAACTTTGCAGCAACACTCAACGAGCTCGCAGATATCTACAAGCAGACAGGGCAAAGCGACAAGGCGCGCGTGATTTATGAAGAAGCTGTCGTTCACTGGCGCAAACTGGCTGTCAAAACACCAGAATATTATCAAAGGAGACTGGCGGGTACGCAATTGTCACTCGGTCTGATTTATTACAATGAACGTAAAAATCAAGAGGCACAGCAAGCGCTTGAAGAAGCCATCAGTATGTATGGCGCGCAGGTAGAAAAATATCCTGAGCTGACGCACAATCTTGCAGTCAGCTATTTAAACCTCGGCGATGCTGCGCTCGTCAACAAGCAAACCCAAAAAGCCTATACCGCCTATGGCGAAGCCCTGGCTCTTTACCGCAAACTGCTCAAGAAAGATAGTGACGCCTATTTGCCGCCACTGACCAATTTGCTGGCCACCATGGCAGAGATAGACCTGACGCAAAAACGCAATAAAGAAGCTTACCCTGCGCTGGAAGAAGCGGCAGACAATTACCGCAAGCTCTCGGCAAAGGATGCCACCTCAGCGCAGCTGTATGCGAAAAAACTTGCCAGCGTCTTGAGCCAGCTTGGTTACCTGAATCTGACTAACAAGCCACAACTGGCCGAATCACTGTTCACTGAAGCCCTGGCTATCTATCGCCCGCTTGCTGTCAGAGAACCGCTTTACCTGCATGATCTTGCGTCGGTACAAGTCAGGCTGGCCATGGCCTTCAACAATCAGAGAAAGACGGTCCTGGCGCGCCCTCTGATGGAAGAAGCTATCGCCAATTATCGCAAACTGGTACAGCAAAAACCCGAATTGACGGATGAACTGATCTTTACGCTGTCACAACTGGGTGAGCTCAATCTGAAAGAATTCCGCATCGATGATGCCCGCAAGATGTATGCCGAAATACTCGCCCTATGCCGCCAGCAAATTGACAAAAATCCGGCTACTGAAAAGCGCAAGCTGGCATGGGTACTTGCCAGACTGGGCACGTTCAACATCATCGGTAAAGACCTGATACAGGCCCGCATTTTCCTGAATGAAGCAATCAGTATCTATCGCCTGGATTACGCACAACGCAGCGACACTGCCAATGAATTTGCGATGGCCCTGTATGGCCTGGGTTTGCTTAACGAGGCAGATAACAGAGCCTCAGGCGCAATCAAAGCTTTTAGTGAAGCAAGCACCCTGCTGCAAGAGCAAAAACAATTAAGCCTTGCCCAGCAAGCTGAACTGGGCAAAATACTCCACAGCCTGGCGACCGTAGAGTTGACCGAAAAGCGTCTCAAAGATGCACAGGAACATGTCAACGCAGCGCTGGCTATCCGCAGACAATTGGCAAAGAATGACACTGAAGCTGAGCAGCAAGACCTGATAGACGATCTTGCCCTGCTCTCCAGCATTCATATGCTCAACAAGGATTTGCCCAGGGTCAGGCAAGTCTATGCAGAAATCGCACAGCTTGCCGAACGCACAGGGTCGCTGCCACCGAAAATCCAGGCACGCGTCGATGTCATCAAGCTCTTTATTAAAAATACCAAGGGCTTATAAGCATTTTACTTCGCGCCACGATCAGTTTCACAGCACGCCTGCCTGGGCGTGCTGGCCTGACCAACCATGCAAACATGCCGGGCCCTGCTGCTGAAACTCATTTTGGCGCGTGAGAGCCCACTTGATCAGTACCCTGGGGCCGACACATGCCCTACTTCATAGGCCTGCACATGATCAGGCAAACCTGCAGCTTGCGCGGCAGAGGCATCCCCCCATAAAGTAAAGCGCGCCAGTGTCCATGCATTTGGGTCAAAAGCCACCAGCGTTGCCAGCGCACCAGCATGCTGGCTCATGTTTTTTGCGGCGGCAGTTTCAAGCTCGCGCAAAGCGCGGAGATCTGTGTAAGCCTCAATCTGGCTGATCTCGCGCGTAGCAAATGTCGCGCTGCGCACCTGCGCATCCAGATGACTATGCCACACCGACCACTGCATGACCGCAGGCCAGCCAAAGGCTTGCGAGACAGCCTTGAAGCCATCGCCACAGATGAAATTATTCAAGCCTTCATTGTCATGCCAGAGGTAAAAAGGCGCATAGACATTATGGCTGGACTTCGTAGGCTCCTGGCCTTTGCTGGCATACAGATAGGCCTTGAAAGCCAGGCCGGGAAAGTTATCCAGCATATGCCCCTTGCTGGCAATGCGCTGACGCACAATGTCCATGTCGTAGTCCGCAGGGAGGGTGAAGTTGTATTGCATGGCGATCATATTGGGTGTCCTTTTGAAATTGGTTTGATGAGAAATTTTTTCTTGCAGCTTGCAATTGTCGTAGGTTGGGCTACGCCTCATCAGCCCAACACTCGGCGTTTCAATGACGTATACGTTTGCTTAGGCTCAGTGTTGGGCTGGTAAAGCGTAGCCCAACCTACGAAACTGTGTCTCTGTGCCTCTGTGTTGAGAGGTCTTGAAGTTGCTCCGGTTTAAGCGGCCCAACCTGCGTCATTGCAAAACCTCACTCATACCGCGCCACCCCGTCATACATCACACCGCCACTAAACGACCAGTCCTCCGCTGCGGTAGTATTGATAATGACCAGCACATCCTCAGCCCTGATACCTGGCGACACTCCCAGCAACTCCACCAGCCTTCGGTAAAACGCCGCCTTGGACGCTGCGCTACGCTGGCGGCCAGCGGTGATCTGTATCAACACAAAATCATCCGACCTTGGCTTGCCCTGGTGACTAAGGTAATTACGGTCAAACACCAGTTCATTCACTTCATGCTGATGGATGATCTGGAAGCGGTCATTGAGTGGCACTTCATATACTTCTACCAGTGCCTGATGCAAACCATCCGACAAGGCTTGCAGGTATTCAGGTGATTTACCCTTTAACAGGGATAAGCGGCTCATGGGCATGATTTACTCCTTTGATTTTGCTGTGGTTTGATTGGCAGACAATTCGCAGACAATTGGCGCAGCACGGTGACAGCCGATGCCGCCGTTGGCCATCCCGCATAAAACGCCAGATGGGTGATGACCTCGACCAGTTCTGCATGGGTGATGCCGTTGTCGAGCGCCCGCTGCATGTGAAAGGGCAATTGCTCACTGCGGTTCAGCGCGATCAGGGTGGCAACCGTGATCAGGCTGCGTTCACGCGCGGCCAGGCCCGGCCTTTGCCAGATATCATCGAATAAAACAGTGTCGGTCAGCTCGGCAAACTTGGGGGCGATGTCACCCATCAGTTCGCGGGCGATGGTGCTGGGTGTGGTATTCGACTTGATATTGAGTGCGGTGCTGGCTGGCATGTGAGAACTCCATGAGAGTGATTGACAAGTACAAGATACCCGACTATCTTCATCCATAAAATCAGATAATTTCAAACCCATCATTCCAAAAATCGGGATGGACAAAAAATAAACAAAAAGGAGCAAGTCAGTGAGCAAGATCACCTTTGACCTTGATGTCATGCGCACCTTTGTGACTGGTATAGAGCTGGGCAGCTTTGCCAAGGCGGCAGACAGGCTGGGCCGCTCGACCTCTGCGGTCAGTGCCCAGCTCAAGAAACTCGAAGACCAGGTCGGCAGCCCCATCCTGCGCAAGTCTGGCCGCGGCATGCTGCCCACCCCAGCGGGCGAAACCCTGCTGGCCTATGGCCGCCGCCTGCTTGAACTCAATGACGAAGCCGCTGCCGCCGTGCGTGGGGTTGATCTCGAAGGCTGGATCAGGCTGGGCATTCCTGAAGACTTTGGCGAGCGCATACTCACCGACGTGCTGGGCCGCTTCGCCCGCGCCCACCCCAGGGTCAGGATAGAAGCCAAAATCGCCCGCAACGCCACCCTGCTTGACCTCATCACTGGCGGCCAGCTTGATCTGGCGCTGACCTGGGATGGCGGCATCAGCACCCCGCACAGCGAACACCTGCGCAACTTTGCCATGCACTGGATAGGCGCGGCAGACCCGCAACTGCAAGCCAGCTATGCCGGTGATGAACCTCTGCCGCTGGTCGCCTTCGAAGCCCCCTGCCTCATGCGCAGCTGCGCCACCAGCGCACTTGATCACGCCAACATTCCCTGGCGATTATCCTTCACCAGCCCCAGCCTGTCCGGCATCTGGGCCGCCGTCGCCGCAGGCCTGGGTGTCACCGTGCGCACCGCCGCTGGCTTACCCAAACACCTGCGCATTATCGACAACCCTGCCCTGCCCACCTTGCCCATGCTGGGCCTGAGCCTGCACCGCCTTGAGGCTGAGCCTGACATGGCCGTGCAAAGGCTGCGTGAGATTATGGTGGAGACGCTGATGGAGGAAGAAATGGGGCAGCAGCTCAGGGCGGCGTGAAGGCCGTACCGGGCTGAACGCCAGCTATTGCAGCACTGCTCCATGACACAACACCGCCAGTTTATGAATTCAATCAACTTTCACATCTATAGCACCATGCTCACAGCAATTGAACTCGTCACAATGATACGATCCGCCTGGGAAAATGCGACGCCACCTGAGCCCGGCAATATCTCCCAGCCTACTTACGACGACGAAGGCGTGGCCGGCTACTTTACCGGCAAATCATGGCAAGGCCACAATGCGACACAACTGCGGCGTCTGACTCATGCGCTCACATTTTTTACCGATGAGGCATTTGCCTACTATCTGTCATCCTACATGATTGCCGACATCGAAGAGCCTGAGGTATCGGATGTCAATGTTGAGGGAATGCTGTACAGACTCGATCGCTATCAGGCCCAATCTATTGTTACCATGCTCAACGCCAGGCAGAGAAACGCATTGCGCTCATATATCGTATTTGTTAAAGCAAGGGAGTTGGGCTTGCTCAGCAGGGAATGCTCAACCATTCTGCGCTTTCTGAATGAAGCGGATAGACATGATTAACTTGCGATCCGATATCGCTTCGTTTTGAGTTTATCGTTTTTGAAAAGAGCTTGCTCGACATACCATGAAGATTTTTGGCCTCAATCAAGAATTTGATAAATTCCGTTTTCAAATTCAGATATGATGTACGTTTTACATCTTTTTCCATCTGCCCATGCCTGCTCTCAAACTGCGCCCAGTCTCTGCCTTGATACTTGCCTCCGGCCTTTTGCTGGCTGCAGCCAGCCAGGCACAATTGCCAGCGAGCTATACCCTCGAGGACAAAAGACTCTTGTGGGAAGAAGCAGTTTCTTATGCCGATGGCATACAATATAATTACGACCTGCTGCGTTTTGACAACCAGGATGCGGCCAATACTTGCGAAAAATATTCTGCTACCTGCGTCAATGTCAAAACCAGGGGCAGGGAAAATTTCCGCCTACCGTTACCCAGTGTTCCTTTGTATCTTAAAGAGACGGTGAGTAATATGCTGCTCACCCCTGTCAGCAAACCACTGCTTGATTCTGCCAGCAATACCTGGGTCCTGGTCGTCATGAAGGCAACAAAATCAAGCGATTTCCCCAAAAATGTTGACCCACAAAACTGGCTTGACCAGTATGCCCTGACAGCTCTGCCCGCTTTGAACGATGTCAAAAATGACCCGCAACTGGCTACACGACGCGAGCTGGGCCGCATTCTCAATCAGGCATCGCTGACAGCAGCCTTGACTGCAAATAAAGTCAACAGCAGCAATATCAATACCCGGCTGGCAGATGGTTCTACCCTATTGCGCAGGGCCATCATGATGAGAGACAGCGAAATGACAGACACTCTGCTCAAGAACGGTGCCCGTGCAGACGTCTGCACACCCAGATGCCCCTTGAACAGCGCGATTCACACGGCAGACCTCAATCTGATCAAGAAACTGCTTGATGCCGGTGCCAACCCCAATGGTGGCACAAGTGACTACCGCCCCCTGTCCCTCGCAACACTGCTTGCCAACAAAGATGTCATCGGGCTCTTGCTGGACAAGGGCGCCAATCTCTTGTTGCCACAACCAGAAATCGCATTTGGCAGCGCCATTGAAAAAAATTTGTTGCAATACGCCCCTCCCGGCAATCCTGAATTTGCCAACTGGTTGCAAACAAAAATAGAGCAGGCGCTGGATAAGTCTGGCAAATACAAATGGGCAGCCTGGATAGAGCAAAACGGCCAGAGGACACCGCTCACAGACAATGCCGTCATCAAGCTCAAAAAAGCCCCATTCAAGATTGCCATGCAGATCAACCCCGAACATTCATTCAGGTTGATTTGCGCCGAGGACAAAAGTCTGTTTGAACATGCCAAAGACATCCACTTCAGGACTGACACCCTTAGCCCGTTCAAGGTTGGCGCGTCAGGTGACGATAGCAAATATCTCAGCTGTGGCAAGATCGTCATGAAAAAGGGCAAGTGGACATTTGACGGCGCGACCAAAGAACTGAGCTATACCGAAAATGCCGATGAAAAGACTGGCACTCAGCGCATAAAGGGGCCGAAAGGCATGGAATACAGCTACAACGTCACTGAATTTCTTGACGACGATAACGCAGTCCCGCTGGCCCAGTACAATGGCAAAGACCTCGCCATGATCATAGGCACCGTGCCCAGATCAGGCATGGGCGCAGACTACTTCCGCCCGGCCAGTTTTACGATCAAGTTTCAGTGATGTGAATTACCTGTCCTTGCACGCAACTCAGGGCCAGTGGCCCCTTGTGGCTCATGTAAGGCTTTCGCAGCGCATACCACTCCCGGTTTGCACTGCGCCTGCGGGACATGTACTATCTCTTTTGGATAAATGGGCAGGCAAACCAGATTCATTTCAAAAATCCATCATCAGGAGGCAATATGAAACGTGTTGTTGGCATAGGCGGTGTGTTTTTCAAGGCAAAAGACCCGCAAGCATTAAGTGCCTGGTACCGGGATCATCTCGGTTTTGAACTCAGCCCCTGGGGCGGTGCGGTATTCAAGGCCAATGGCGACGGCACAGAAAAAACTGCCTGGTCATTGTTCCCGGCAGATTCCACCTACTTCGCCCCGAGCACCCAGCCCTTCATGATCAACTACCGCGTCGATGACCTGCACGCCCTGCTCGCCGCCTTGCGCGCCGAAGGCTGCAATGTCGATGCCAAAGTAGATGAGTCAGAATACGGCAAGTTCGGCTGGGTCATGGACCCTGAAGGTAACCGCGTGGAGTTGTGGGAACCGCCAGAGGCGTAAGAGAAAGGGATATAAGGAAGCGGGATTTCTGTGATTAAAACTGCCCACTTATTCTTGGCACTATCCTCCATCCCGTCATGCCGGACTTGATCCCACTGCAGTCCGGAATAATTATCTTGACTCATTTGGAGAGTCAAGTACGAACAGCGTCGCGGCGATTCTTCTACGTCGAAGACTTAATTCTGCAATTGAATAATTTTTGTCAGCGATCATGCTTGAAGCTCCTTCCCCTTCAAGGGGAAGGTTGGGATGGGGATGGGTTTCTGTAGCAAAATCATGTACAGCCAATCGACCGAAACCCATCCCCACCCTAAGCAGTCCACTGCGCCGCTTGCAGGCGGCTTAGATTCTGTCGGCACAAAGCATGCTTTGCGAAACCCCGACGACATCCCCTTGAAAGGGAGGGAATTTACTCGTTATTGTTTGTCAAGGACATTATTCCGGACAGCAGTGAGATCAAGTCTGGCATGACTGTTGGGACGTCTTAGTCAGCAATAAGCTCAAGGTCTTTTAAGCGAACAACAAATCAGCCCTGGAGTACGCAGCTCAGTTCATTAGCACGATGACGCCGTGCCAGGCACACCTGCGCCTGGCAACAATAAATTGAACAAACGATGCTATATTGCGTTTTTTGTCTGTTGCCTGCCATGTGTCAAGCCATGCATGTGCATGCAAAGGCGATCAACTTAATTTGTCCCATGACCAGCATACCTACATCACCAACAGGCACCAGCCGCAAACATCTGCTCCCCTGGATCAGAATATCCCTGCTGTGCTGTCTCATGCTGTACTCACTGACACGCGCCATTGATTATCTGCATCAGGCAGGCTGCACGCAAAACCCCGGTGTGGGCGCGACGATAGCGTCTGCTGACCTGGGTATGATCTCTGCCGGTTTTCAATGGCTGTTCATGTTGTCGGGTGCGTTCATACTCTGCACCTGGCCGGGTGTGAGCAAATGGCGCAGGCTGGGGCAGGCATCTGTGTATTTGGTGCTCAGCTTTTGCCTGTCTGTCGTGCTGTCAGTCTGGCATGAGGCAGAAGTGGCAGAAACTTGCGCACGGCCAGGTGTAACCCAGCCTGCGAATGCAGCAAGGCCTTGAGCCGCTTGTCTGTCTTTGCTATTCAAGTGTATATTTTTTCACTCTTAAAAATTCCACACCATGCCTACGCTGATTTTCACCCCGCGCTATACCGACGACTCACAAGCCTTGTGGAAGGCAGCAGGTGCATTGGGCTGGCAGGTGCAGCGGCTGACGAACTGGCGGGTACCTGAGCACTTGCAAAACCTTGAGCAAGCGGTATTGTATGGCGAGGCCCTGTTTGGCCCGACGCTGGCAGAGCAACTGGGCATACGCCTGCTGAGCCCGCCAGAAGACTGGCTGGTGCGCCTGCCCATGGAATACAAACACCGTCAGATCAGCATGCAAACCCTGGGGCAGGCACGCCAACTGACAAAGCCTGCTTTTATCAAGCCGCCCAATGACAAGAGTTTTCCGGCGGAGGTATATACCGGTGCCAGCCTGCCGACTGAGTATGATGACGACATGCCGGTGCTGGTGTCAGAGGTCGTTCAATGGGAAAAAGAATTTCGCTGTTTTATATTGCAGCGCCAATTGGTCACCTACTCTCTCTATTCTCGCTTTGGTGATGTTCAGCGCGAGACAGAGTTCGCCAGCACGATGGATGAAGACAACGCGCTAAAGGCATTCATGCACACTCTGCTGGCAGATGAACGCGTCGATTTACCCGATGCCTGCGTCATCGATGCCGGCATGCTGGCTGGCGGTGCATGGGCCTGCGTGGAACAAAATGCGGCATGGGGTGCGGGCATTTATGGTTGTGATCCTGCCAGGGTGCTGGAAGTATTGCGGCATGCTTCTGTCAGGGTTTAAGCTCTCAAGTCAAATCCCCGACATGCCTCACGGCCAAAGCTGCTCCTGCGTGCATGCCTGACATCACTTGCACTGCCCCGTCACCGCGTTATAGGCCAGCGCAGCGGCGGCAAAATAGCCTTTGTAAGTAACCTGACCTATGGTAATGCCTTCGGGGTTGGGCTTGATGCAGTCAGTGATTTGGGCCCTGCTGACTTCGCGTCCAAATTTGCGTATGGGGCTGCGCTCTGTGGCTTCCAGTGGCTGGCCGGACCGGCTTGCCAGTTTTTGCAGGTCGCTACGGCTATCGGCATAAGCGCGGGCAATGGCGTCTTTATCTGTACGCAAGCCCGATGAGGCCGTCGATTTTTCTTCGGTGAATACATCTTTGCCAGGGTCTTGCCTTGATGGTTCTGCTACCGGTAGCGTAATGGCTTGCGCTGCTTGTTGCACACTCGGGCTGGCCCGCTGCCGGGTTTGCCGGGTTTCGTGTTCCGGCATTTTAGGGATGTCGTTTTTTTGCTGACAGGCCCGACATCTGCACTTGGGGTCTTGGGTAGCGCCTTAGGCATGAATGATAAATCGAGAGTGATGTAGCCAGTTTCTGGCGTTGTTTTTCTGTGCCAGGGCCGCACAAGCTGGAACAATAACAAGGCGGTGATCAGACAGGCAATGACGAAAGAGAGGACGGATTGCCAGGCAGCCTGATTCGGCAGGATAAGCTTGCGTTCTTGCATCAACTCGTCTTCAACATGGAAACATGGGTATTGGACATTAGCTTTGACAAAACAGTTCCATTCAGCTTATTTTTCTTGCATGCAGAAATCATATGACAATAGTAGCGCGTGCTATATTAGCCTTCCCCATATGTCCTGAGTCAAGTGCAACAAAGGTGCCACCATGTTCGACCAATTAAAAACCCTGCTGCAAAACCACAATGCCCGCTTCCGTGTTGTTGAGCACCCTGCCGAGGGTCAGTCTGAAAAAGTCGCTGCCATACGTGGTACAGAAGTTGGCCAGGGTGCCAAGGCCATGCTGTGCCAGAGCAAGGATGCGTCTGCGAAACTGATACTTGCCATCCTGCCGGGTGACCAGAAGATCGATTTCAAAAAACTGGCGGCCGTCATGCAGGTCAAAAAAACCAGCTTTGCTGCACCTGAGGCAGCGATGGAAAAAACCGGCTGCGTCATCGGTGCGATACCGCCTTTTGTGTTTTCTGATGACATCGCACTGGTGCTGGACCCTACTCTGGTCGCACGTTATGCCGAGATCGCTTTCAATGCAGGGCGGCTGGATACGTCCATCATCCTGAATACGGAAGATTACCTGCGCATAGCCAAACCGATGCTGCATGATATTTGTGCGGCTTGATGCAATGCAGCTCACCCGGCTTGCGCCTTTGTGGTCACTGATCAAGCGTCATCCTTATCTGATCGCGATATGGGTGCTTATCACTTACGTTTCCAGTGCAGAGTATTTTGGTATCGCTATTTTTGAAATTGGCATACCTTGCCTGATCTATGCGTGTATCAGATGCGTCTTGAACTGGCGTAAGTTTGAAGTGCGCAGCATATACGTGTTTCTGATAGCACTGATATTGCTGTCATCCGGCATTGCCATGAGCATCCAGACGCACCGCCGTAATGAAGCGCGTGCCTATGCCGATCATATCGTCACCAAACTGCTGGAATACCAGCGCAACCATGGTAATCTGCCAGTAAAACTGGATGAGATACCAGAACTGGCAAGCAAGGTGAAACGCCCCCACATGCTTTTTTACATCAAAGACAAAGATGAGCCTTACTTGTATTACGCGGATACCTTTATGCCCTTTGAAGGCTGGCATTATGATTTTAAGGAAAAGCGCTGGGTTTATGTCCCTGACTGATCTGATGCAGCATCTACGCCCGGGCTGTGGCAAAATGACGGCATGATCCTGCATGCGACTGACTGTTTGAACTGTCTTAAAAAATGCGTCTCCTCTCCATCTTCAAACAACACCCCTACCTGATCTTGCTTTGGGTTGGCATTACCTGGCTTTGCAGTATTGAACACATGGGCATGCTGTCATGGGTGATCTTGCCCGTCGTCTTGGTATATGCCAGCATCCGCTATGCCAGCCATTTGAAGAATGATGTTGTAAGAAAAAGGGCCGTACTACTGATGAGACTTTCCTTGGTGTCATTCACCATCGCAATGCTGATTCAACATCATCATGATGCATCAGCGAAAGAATATCGCGATATGGTGGTATCAGCTCTCAAGGAATATGAAAAAACTCACGGGCAATTGCCAGCCAGCCTTGACGACATACCCACACTGGCGAGCGATGGGCCTCGCCCTCATTATTTAAAATACTATCGAGACAAATATGGCGCATTGCTTTACTACTCTTCCACCTTCTCACATTTGAATAGAATGAAGTACGTTTTCAGCAATCAGACATGGAAAAGCGTTTCTGATTAAATCTGGCTTATGGCCTTCAAGGCATTTACCCCGAATTCTCTCCACTATCTCCAAGAACCTCCCATGCAACAAACCACCTGGACCGCAGTTGATGATTATTTTTGTGAACGCCTGATCCCTGGCGACCCCGTACTGAGCGCAGCGCTACAAGACAGTGATGCGGGCGATTTACCGCAGCATCATGTAGCACCCAACCAGGGCAAGTTCCTGCACTTGCTGGCCAAACTGCAAGGCGCAAAAACGGTGCTAGAATTTGGTACCCTGGGTGGCTACAGCACGATATGGCTGGCACGTGCCCTGCCAGAAGATGGCTGCGTCGTGTCGCTGGAATTCAACCCGCACAATGCGGCGATTGCGCAAAAGAATATAGAGCGTGCCGGCCTCTCGCACAAGGTGGATATACGCGTGGGCAAGGCGCTCGACACGCTGCCACAACTGGAGGCAGAAGGCATACATCCGTTTGACCTGATCTTTATCGATGCCGACAAACCGAACAACCCGCATTATCTCGACTGGTCGATCAAGCTCTCGCGCCCCGGCACCCTCATCATCGGTGATAATGTGGTGCGCAATGGCGCGGTGGCTGATCCAGCCAGCACAGACGCCAATGTACAGGGCGTGCGCAGTTTTTTTGACTTGATGGCAAACAACCCGCGCCTGTCTGCGACGGCCTTGCAGACGGTGGGCAGCAAGGGCTATGATGGCTTTTCGATGGCGCTGGTGATTGCCTAGATGTTCAGTAGGGTGCGTCTTGACGCACCATTTCGGCAATCTAAGTAAAAATAAAAGCGGTGCGCACGGCACCCCTACAGTACGCTATCAACATCACCCTCCATGAAACGCATCGTCACAATGTCACTCCCGCTCATTCTTGTCTTTGCCGCTTATATGGGCCTGAAGCCTGTTCCCATCACACCTGTCGCCTGGCAGGCTCCTGTCAGCCAGGGTTACACTGGCGTGCATGCAACTAACAACAAACTGCAAGACTTGCACACGATAGACCTGCAAGGCGAAGTGGGGCCGGAACATGTCGTCATCGGCCCCGATGGCAAACTCTACACCGGTGTTGAAAGCGGCAAGATTTTGCGCATGCAGCCAGATGGCAGTGCGCAGGAAGTATTGTGCACTACCGGCGGCAGGCCACTGGGCATGGCCTTTGATGCAGACGGCCAGCTCATCGTGACGGATGCCTGGAAGGGTCTATTGTCGATCGCTGCCAACGGCAATATCACCGTTTTGCTGGGTGTTGCCGAAGGCGGGCCATTACATTTCCCCGATGCCGTGGTCGTTGCCAGGACAGGCAAGATATATCTGACAGATTCATCGACCCGCTTCACGCCCAGGCAATGGGGCAGCACGAACGAAGCCGCCATGCTGGATATTTTTGAACAGTCATCGACCGGCCAGGTGCTGGAATATGATCCAGTCAAAAAGTCTGCGCGCGTCATCGCCCAGGGCCTGAGCTTTGCCAATGGCATCGCCCTCGGCGGTGATGAAAGCAGCCTGCTCGTTGCCGAGAGCGGCAAATTCAGGGTATGGAAGATCGCGACAGCAGCCCAACAACTGGACCTGGCACAGCCCACACCACAAGCAACCATCCTGTTCGATAACCTGCCCGGCTACCCGGACAATCTCATGCGCGGCAAAGACGACAAGCTATGGCTGGGCTTAGCCGGGAAACGCAACTTCCTCGACCAGACCGCACAACGCCCCTATCTGCGCAGCATGGCCCTGCGCATCCCGCGACTGTTCTGGAAAATGCCACCAGCCTATGGCCACGTCATCGCCTTTACCGAAGACGGCAAAGTCATCAACGACCTGCAAGACCCTAGTGGCAATTCACCGACCGTCACAGGTGTGACAGAAACAGCGAACCGGCTGTACATTCATAATGTCAGTGGGAAGGGTTTGGGATGGATGGGGAAGTAAGACAAAATGGCAACTTACAATGCGCCTCTTCTCCCCCGTACCATCCAGCCATCATCAACTGACGGTACAGGATAAAGGTATTGCTCAAATAATTCACGAAAGCCGCCAACAAACAGTGCCGCGCTAGCGACCAAGCTTGCATCATAGCCTGCCGCAAGATCCTGCCAGAATGCCTGTTGTTTGTGTTTGTTGCCTATAAAATTCTCTATGTCATTATCTACACTCGCCCTGTCGGTCGTCAGGTGAACGACATGGCCACCGACATCAAGGGGGGCGATGGTGCTGCTGAACTGTATTCCACTATTGCGATGGCGCCAGTTTTGCCGCATGCGAATTCGCCTGTCTTCATCCAGAATCAATAAATCCGCCTGGGTACAGATAAGCACATTGTCATTTGTCGTTTCATATTCAAATTCCTGGCTGTCCACAGTCAATGGAAGGCCATAGCATCCACCGCTTTCGACAAATTCGAGACCGTATCGATCAGCAACATCCCACAATAAACCGACATTGACAGGTATGTTCACAGGTATGAAAAAGTAAGTATCAAGCTTGTTTGTCATGGCTCAGCATTTGCAGATACGATTAGCAGAGCATAATCGTACAAATTAGACAGACTTCGTATTCTCGGTTTCATAATAATACGCCTCCGGCCATGACCGATATTGATATATTTCTTTCTGGCTGGCCGCAAGCATTGCGTGGTTCTCATGCGTACGATTACGCATTTCTAATGGGAGCCGCCAGTTTTATGACCCCGGCTTTATGCGAAACTACTCCGTTTTACCAGCCCTTTTTATTTCTTCATGAAGAATAAAAAAAAATAACCTTGGCGGCACATCTTCAATATATGGATATTCATTCATCTGTATTTCTTCCCACGCAACATTATCGTCTGCTAAAAGCGTCTCAAGGTAATTTAAATATTCTTCTTTGAATGATTCTGAACAAGCCAAATAATATGGAAGTACATAATTCCTAACCAAGGTACGAATTCCATCTGTTTTAGTGATATCTAAACTGGCTATATCGTCCCAAGCTTCTTGTCCTAAACTTGCCTCGGGACCAAGAACTTCTAACAAAACCGCAATTGTTTCAAGCATTTGATTTTTTGGATTGTGATTTTTTGGTTTCTTATTTTTCATAATTGAATTCAGCCAGTAGGGTGCGTCTTGACGCACCACATGCCCAGCACCATATCCCATAGCGCAAGAGACCGAAGAAATGGCAATAAGAGCGGTGCGTTACAACGCACCCTACTGAGTGAAATTTTGGTGAATAGGCTAATCAAAAAATCTCACCCGGCTCAATCGGTAATCCCCCCGGAAATTAATCGCATTTAAAAGTAGAATTTTCTTAATTGAGATTTTGAGGAAGTTTTACATGAAGACATCGAGATTCAGCGATAGCCAGATTATCGCCATATTGAAACAGGCAGAAGCAGGCTCACCAGTGCCGGAACTATGTCGTGAACATGGTATCAGTGGAGCCACATTCTATAAGTGGAGGTCCAAATTTGGGG